>JBARNL010000157.1:0-8645 GCA_049802955.1 Candidatus Angelobacter sp. | reverse complement strand
GCTCCGTGGGCCCCATTTTGTAATAAGAAATTTTGAAGTCCCCCACAGCGTACGTGGCCAGATATATCTCGACTGACAACATCAGGTAAGCAATGAGCAATCCCAGTGCGACGGCGGGGGACATGTATCGGGAAAGTGCCAGACCGCCGAGTAAGAAGAAGGCGCTGAAGGCGTCGACGACGTGGTCGACATAAAACCCGTAGCGCGGGCGCGAGTGATCACGAAAGCGGGCCAGCGTTCCGTCCAGGGAGTCGCCCAGCCAGTTGAGCGCCAGGCAAATGACAACCAGAACCAGCCCAAAGCGGTCAGTGGCCGACCACCAGTAAGCCGCGCCCGCAGCCGCCATGGAAAGCAGGCCGAGCAACGTTAGATGGTCAGAGTTGATCCAGGCCGGAGTACGGGCAGCCAGCCAGATCAGGGTGCGCTTCTCCGCGTTGGCCAGGAAGCTTTGCTGGATCCGTTTGGCTTCACAAAAGCCAGGGCGGAAGTTGGTCTTACTCAAGCTGCTATTGGTTTGGGTGGATGGCCGTGGGTTAGGCATTTTAAAATCACCTCCAAAGATCGATTTGGTCCGCGACCGTGGCAAGGCTGAAAGAAAGCTTTGGAAGGAGCTGCGCTTTTCCACCAGACCCCGCCGCCGGTCGCTTGCTATGACGGCACAATGCTCCCAGACGAAATCAACCGGCAATGCACGCCGTCTCAACTGCGGGTAAAACCGAGGTCAACAGGTAAGTGGCTGAAAGAGCAATATTTACCGGCGATCAAGATGCACACGACAAGACCAGATGAGGTTGAAAATGTCCAAACCTGGACCGCAGTCATGGTGCGCAGCATGGTACTGGTTGAAGAATCTTCTTGAGCAGCGGGGACGCAGGCAGCAGAATGAGAAACCGTGTTCACTTATAAAGGCGTCGACCACATTGCGCTGGTAACTAGAAAGCTGGCAGCCATGAAGACCTTTTATATAGAGAACCTGGGAATGACCCTGGAGCACGAAGGCAATGCTAAGGCCGGTTACAACGTGGTGACGCTCCGGGCAGGGGAGTCGTTGATAGATTTGTTTGAAGCTTCGCCCACAAACCCGGCCCCGACGGCCAACCTGAGCGAAGAACACATCTGCTTATCTGCAACCGGCTCAAGTATTTACGACGTGATCGCCACCTTCAAGCGCAAAGGAATGGATCCCTCGCCGGCGGAGGTCAATAGCGGATCGAAGGGTAAAGGGCTTTCCACCTGGGTACGCGATCCGGATGGTCACAAGATCGAAATCAAGATGGATTAATTGACGCAAAACGCCAAAAACTGTATTAAAAGAACCTTAGTTTTGCACAGAGATTTGTGCAGGACGGCGATCCGGACTTGCAGCGGAAAAGCCTTTAAACATCGGCGGGGGACATGAACTTGTGCTTGGTACATGTCCTAATACGATCTTGCCATGTACTAAGTAAAAGCTTCTAATCACAACTGCTTGAGTTAGTCCGTGCGGCAACATAAAAATTAAAGACCAGTTGGCGAACCCTCAATCCCTCCCCCGAGTCGCCAATGCTCTAGGTTTCTCCAGGAGAGTTTATGCAGATCGGTGTCTACGGTTGTGGTTATCTGGGAACTGTAGTGGCTGCGTGTCTTGCCGATTTTGGCGTGCCCGTGACAGCGTACGGCAGCGACTCCGTGAATACCACATTATTGGCCAGCGGCATTTTGCCCTTCCATGAAAAGAATTTAAGTGACATTGTGCGCCGCGGCGTTCGCTCCGGGCGGCTCATGTATTCCACCCATTTGCAGTCGATGGTGCAGCGCGCCGAAATTATCTATCTGGCGGAAGACGCGAACCGGGACATGGAAGCAATCTCCATGGAGATTGCCAATTACTGTGATCACGGCCAGATTCTGGTCCTGGTGACGCCTGTACCAGTGGGCACGGCGCACCGGATTGAAGAACGCCTGAAAGCGTCCGGAAAGAACATCACGGTAGTGTCCCATCCGCTGTTCCTGTCTGAAGGCTGCGCGGTGGAAGATTTCAACTGGCCTGACAGAATCGTTCTGGGTACAACTTCAAACGCGGCTGTGACTTCGCTGAAAGCTCTTTATCGACCGCTGGTGATGCGCGGCGTTCCGGTAATTGTGACCAGCCATCAGACAGCGGAGCTGGTGCGTGAAGCTTCAACGGCATTCCTGGCGACAAAAGTTTCTTTCATCAATGAACTTTCCAGTTTGTGCGAACGCATCAATGCCGATGCGGTTGATCTCTCCCTTGCGCTTGGGCTGGATAAACGGATTGCGCCACGGTCACTGCAGCCGGGATCGCTGGGCGGAAGCTTTACTGAATCAGACATGGATTCACTGGCCAACCTGGCTGCCGGTTCCGGCGTGTCACTCAAAATCCTGAGCGCCGCGCGAGAAGTAAACCAGGAATTCTGCGCACGCATTATGAAGAAGATCAACAGCGCGATGGGCACGGTTGAGGGCAAGCAAGTGGGCCTGCTGGGACTGGCATTCAAGCCGAATACAAATTCCGTTGTAAGCTCCGGCTCAATTCGCCTGGCGCGCAGCCTGATGGAAAGCGGCGCCCATGTGAAAGCCTACGATCCCATCGCAATGCCGGACGCGCAGCAGGAACTGAGCGGCAATGTCCGCTATTGCGATTCAGCGTATTCCGTGGCGGAAGGCGCGGACGCGCTGGTACTGGGCACGGGCTGGCCGGAATTCCGCACTCTCGATTTTGACCGCATCCGCCGTATCATCCGCAACCCTGTTGTGGTGGACACCAAAAACCTGCTCGACGGTCCACGCATGAAAGCCCTGGGCTTTGAATATATGGGCGTTGGCCGCGGCGCGTAATTCAATCATCATCAATGTGAAAGCCCCTGCTTTTGTGGACAGGGGCTTTTTTTTTGGCGTGAAACCTGTTTTCGTAATCAGTGTTCAGAGATCATGCAGGCCGTTGGCGCCGAAATAAACTACACCGTCCTTGCCACCTCATATAGATATTCCACGTAGGACATCACTGCGCCGTCGATGCCCTGGACCTGCGGATTGCTGGATTCGATCACGTAGTATTCATTGGGAGCGTGCGCGCCGCTGCCGTGGCCCAGGCCAAAGTGTCCGGCGGGCAGGCGCAACGGATCGCCGGTAAAGACATAGCCAGGCCATGATCCGGCCAGCCGCGGCATCACGATTGGATCGATTCCATTGCGCTTGTAAACGGCGTGTTCAGCGCGAACCAACGCGGCGTCAGCCGGTGTAGAAGTAGGATCATAGCCGCCGGTCATGTTTACTTCGATGTCACCAAAACCGTTCTTGGCCAGGTGCGCTTTCAGCGCAGCCAGCGCGTCTGCGGCAGTCATGTCCGGCACCAGGCGCATGTCCATTTTGGCCACGGCGCGATGCGGCAGAACTGTTTTTCCGCCGGGGCCGGTGTAGCCGCCCACCAAGCCTTCAATGTTTACAGTAGGTTTGGAAACCAGCAGCTCCAGCGATTCCTCAAAGCTCACGTCATGTACCCAGTGTTCCACGCCCATCTGCTTCATCAGAGCTTTTTCGTCCAGCCGGCGCGCCGCTTCCGCGACCATAGCTTTCTCCTGCGCGGAGATGGGCCGCGCCTTATCGGCAAAGCCGGCAATCGCCGGATCATTGCCATCGGCGGAGACCAGCGTGTTTAGCGCTTTGACCAGATGCCACGCGGGTGAATCGAGCCGCGCCTTGTTGCTGGAATGGATATCGGCTTTCGGACCGCGTCCCCACTTTTCGCCGCTGGAAACCAGTTCCAGCTCCACTACGCCTTTAGCACCGAGAAATGCCGTAACTTTTCCGTCGGGATCCTGCGAAGCAAACGGCATAAAGATTCCTACCGTTTTCTTCAGCGCGGCCAGCACTTCCGGCCTATGGACGACCTGGGGAAAGTGCGGTGAGCCAATTTCTTCTTCGCCTTCGGCGACCAGTACAAAATTGACCGGCAACTTGCGGCCCGCGCCACGGATGGCATGGAGCGCCGCCAGGAAGGTAGCTTCCGGGCCTTTCTGATTCACCGCGCCACGTCCGACCACAACTTTGCCAAAAGCCGGTTTGTCCACAATGCGCGCTTCCCACGGCGGTGACGACCATTCCGAGGGATCAACCTGTTTTACGTCATACATAAAGTAAAGCCCAAGAGTCTTGGGAGCGCCCGCGTCCAACGTGGCAAAGATCCCCGGTTGTCCATCGGTAGGGACTTTGGTGACCTGCTGGAAACCGGCATCGCGCAGCATCTGCATGGTGAGTTCGCAACCTTCATTCATGCCGCGATTTTCCGCCGCGATGGAAGGCTGCTTAATCCACGTCTGCATGCGTTGTACGGCTTCATCATGGCGCTTATTGACTTCAGAGCGAATGGGGGCCAAGTCATCCTGGAACATCGCCGGTCTTAAATTAGCACTAAAGCCATACTCACCAGCGCGTGCCCAGCGCGGAAGCGCCATGACTGCCGCGCCTGCGGCTGCACCGATGAGAAAATGGCGGCGGTCGAGCGGATTGGCGGTTGAGGTTGCAGCAGTTTCATTATCTTGCCCGGCAGTACTTTGCAAATCTTTGGGTTCAAAATCGCTCGACATGAGTTTTCTCCTTAAGTATGGCTGCGCGACGGAGTTTTTTCTGGCCCTAAATCCTAAACTACCGGGCCACGATCCGGCTATGCGTCATGCTGCCGGCAAGCACCCCATAGCTCGAAAGAACTAAATAAACTTAAAACCACTAGGCCGTTGACCCAGCGGCACAAAGCGAAGCATACTTTACTCCCCTGTGTTAGGAGTGTCGTCAATGTCGCTTCTTGCCACCTTCTCATTCTTTGACGTTGCCGTATTTACCGTCGCGCTTTTGGCCTTTGCTTATCTCTTCAACCGCTTTTCTGGAAGAGAAGACACCAACGAACTGGCGCTCACCATGCACGAGATTAATACCGTGTAGCCAGCGCCGCGGGCCGCAAAAGCCAAAGCGCGGGCAGCGGGCGCGGCGTAATTTTCCAAAAAGTTCCTTGCTAACGGGCCACATGATCGCGAAGCAGATCGGATAACATTCGTGTGCCACAATCACAGCGGCAATTCCCTTGATTTGGCGGGTTAAGGCGCTTTCCAGGACAACCTCACTCCAGCAGCCGCTCTCCTACTTATCAAATAAGTTCCCCTTCGTCTCTGACAGCCCAGACTCCAGGAGGTCTTCTTGCGTACCATTACTTTTATTATCTTCACAGGATTTTTACTATTGCTGGCCGGCTGTGGATCGGTTTCCAGCAATATGCGGCCGACTCCGACGCCAATGCCCATGCCTTCGCCAGCGCCCTCGCCAAGCCCTGCTCCATCGCCAAGTCCAGCCCCATCACCCAGCCCGACTCCCGCAGCCGCCTCTGATGCTTTTCTGTCAACCTGGTTTTTCACCGTCGGCAGAAATCCTGCCCCCGTAGGCACGATCACCCTGGACAGCACCGCAAATGATGGGGCCGGCAGTTTCCAGGCCCATACTGCGGCAAATAACTCTACTTTCATCCTGCAGTTCTGCCCTTATCCCCAAGGTTTTATGAACTGCATAAACGTCACTCCGATTACCACCGGTACTACCGACTTCGCCAATGTGAACTTCACCTTCCCAGTGAAGGGAACATTTTCCGGCGCTTTTCAGGTAGTTGACTCCAACGGAACCCAGTCCGAAGCTGCTGGCAACGGATCCACCGGAATCAGTTTTAAATCGGCGCTACTACCCGCCGCTTCAGTTACCGGCGGCATCAACCAGACCACGGGAAATTCCCCCGGCTTTGGTTCCGCTGCCGTGACTGGAACCACTGCTCATGTCACGCTGACCGGCGCGTTGCCTAACCATACTTTCAACAGCGCCTTGTGCAGCTTGTCTCTGGGGCCGTGCGACACTCTGGGCAATATCACTACCAACGCGCAAGGCAATGCCGATGCCGATGTAGGCACAGTTCAAGTTACGGGTTTGAACATTTTCCGCGTGAGCGATAGCTCGGGAGTGCAGTTTGTTACTGCTTTCCGCGTGCAGTAGGTGAATTTTTTAACCGCGGATAAATGCGGATGGTCGTGGATCAACATGGAAAATTCTGGCAAAGAATTATCCGATCCCCGCTTATCCGCAATCTGCGCTGAGTTGCTTCTCCACGACTTGCGCTCCCGAGTGGGCACATTCTCCGGTGCGCCACTCTCCGCATGGCCTCGCATCGGGAAACTCCGCTTTTTTTGTGCCTTACTCATCGCACATACCACGGGACGTTAATGACGATGATCCGCCGGTTGCCCTTGAGGTAGAGCATCAGTTTCAGCGCGTTCGCGCGCTGGTTATGCAATAGGTGGTAGAACCAATGCCGCTCAATCAACTCGGGAACCAGAACGGCAACGTGGCGGTCCGGATATTTGCGCTCCACCTCAAGGATGTATTCGAAGATGGGAGTCAGGACAAAGCGATAAGGGGAGTGCAATACGACAAGTTCAGGCGGCGTATATCCGGCTTGCAATGCCGGCTTCTCAACATATTGGTCCCAGGAATTGATTAACGCATCGGCGGCCTGCTGATTCGGCTGTCCCTCGCCTTGGATATGCAGGACCCGCAAGTCACGAGAAAGCGTATACGCAAATCGCAGCGCTTGTTCCGCCACCCGGCTCCAGCGTTGCAGCGGCAGCACCACAATCGGGCGAGTGATGTCTTTCAGGTTGGCGGGTTCCCGTAGCGAGTTCTCGCTTTCGATCCTGTCATTGTGTTTGAGGTCAGAGGTCATCAGCATGATCAGTCCGGGAATGGCGATCACCGTGATCCACGCGCCTTCGCTAAATTTGGCCAGAATGATGATGCAGAGCGTTACTCCGGTGGAAAAAGCGCCCAGGCCGTTGATGAACATGCTGGCGCGCGCGCCGGGGCCGCCGCTCCGCTTCCAATGCATCACCATGCCGGCTTGGGACAACGTAAATGCGGTGAAGGCGCCAACGGCAAACAGCGGAATGAGCCGGTCAGTAACGCCTTTAAAGGCAATCAGCAGAAGCCCGGCAAAAATTGCGAGCGAGCAAACACCAAAGGTGAAGACCAGACGCCGGCCGCGGATGGTAAACACGTTGGGCAAGTAGCCGTTCTCTGCGATTGTCCGGCACAGACGCGGAAAGCCCGCAAATGACGTGTTCGCTGAAAGCGACAGAACTGCGAGGATCGCGCCGATAACGATGAAATAGACGGTGTTTCTGCCCGCCACGGCAGCCGTAAGCTGTGACAGCACACTCTGGTATCCCGGCTGGCCCGGCGGCGTGGCTCCGATTCCGTATGCCCGGCAAAGGTAGGCAATCCCAGCCAGCAGAAGAACCAGAATTGCGATGATGATGGTCAACGCCGTTTGCGCTGATTTGACCCTTGGTTCGCGGAAGGCCTGCACGCCGTTGCTTACAGCTTCCACGCCGGTCATTGCGGTGCAGCCGCTGGCAAAAGCCTTGATCAAAATCCACAGGCTGACTGCCGCGACGGCAGAAGGCAATGGAGGAGGAGGAACAATAGGAGCCGCGTGGCCGCCGTGCAGCAATGTCTTTACAACTCCGAACAGAATCACGCCGCCCAGGCACGCAACAAAGAGATAGGTCGGCGCGATAAAGACCAGGCCGGTTTCGCGCAATCCGCGCAGGTTCACCAGCGTAAGCAGGAGAAGGAGCGCAAGGCATAAAGAGAGCATGTACGGTTGCAACCTGGGCAGTGCCGATACCAGCGCGCCTACCCCGGCAGAAATTCCTACCGCAACGTTCAGGATGTAATCGATCATCAGAGCAGCTCCCGCCAGCAACCCGGCGTGTTCCCCCAGGTTCTGCGTGGCCACGGTGTAAGAGCCCCCGCCAGTTGGATAAGCCGCGATCGTTTGTCGGTAAGAGAAGTACACAATGCTGAGCAGCACAATGATGATCAGGCTGATAGGGAGAATGTAAGCAAGGCCAATAAGGCCGAGCGGGATAAGAATGGTAAGCGCCGCTTCGGGGCCGTACGCGGCTGAGCTAAGCGCATCCAAGCCGAATACCGGAACACCAGCCACCGGACCAATACGCTCTGCCGTGTCCTCTTCCGAAGACAGAGGACGGCCAAACAGAATATCCAGAATTGATTTCTGGGGTGCGGGCTCCGCTGCTTCCTCAATGACTTTCACGGCCAGGTCATCGATTAGATGCGGCTTTACGAGCGCGCGGCTGGCGTGGGCAACACGCAGCCCTCCGCTGGCCCTCAGCTATAATCGATCTATCCATGAAAGCCTACGTTACAGTGATGCTGAAGACCACCGTGCTTGATCCTCAGGGCAAGACCATCCAAGGCGCGCTCAAAAAGATGGGGTACAAAGGCGTGGACGCGGTCCGCCAAGGCAAGTTTTTTGAGCTGAACCTGGATGGCGGCCTGGACAAAGCAGCCGCCAAATCTGAGGTGGAGCGGATCGCGAAAGAAGTGCTCACTAATCCGGTGATTGAGGAATTCTCTTATCGCCTTGAGGAATAGGCGTGGGCCTACGGACTTAATTTCCGTTTCTCTACGTGGGCCTACGGACCTCAAAGTCCGTTTCTCTATTAGAACTAACTTCCGTCTTCTGTTTGGCAAATTTGTGCCACGCCCAGCTATTGCACGCGGCCGATTGCTTCGCACCAGGCCAGCGC
>JBARNL010000156.1:0-4352 GCA_049802955.1 Candidatus Angelobacter sp. | reverse complement strand
GATCCACGGAGAAACGTTTCTCCAGTTGCGCGATTCTGCCCTAAAATCAGTGCTTGTTCAGAGGCTCCCTAAGACGTACTTCCAGTCTTCAGTTCCCAGACGTCGCAGTCGTGATCGAGCGAGATCATAGTATTCCTTATTTAAATCGATTCCGATGCTTTTCCGCCCGAGTTTTCCTGCAGCCACTAGGGCCGAACCGCTACCTGCAAACGGATCCAACACAATCATTCCACGCTTTGTGAAAAGCGATATGAGTCGTTCTACATCGCCGACTAGGAACGGAGCCGGATGGTCATATGCGTGTCGATCCTCCGGCGCAGCCTGAGACGTCCAGAAACTTCGCGATAACAGCAGCCAATCTTTCCCCGTGAGATCATTGACGGTATTACGTGGGTCATATCGACCTGGCTTGCCTTCTTCGGATAACGGCTTCCGCGGTCGCTTCATAGTGCTCTTATCAAGCACGGAAGGAACCTCCTTCAAGTATCTTCGATGTCTTCAATAGCGTGTCTAGCGTAGGTTTGGAAAAAGCTGCCAGACGCTCTATGTCGGTATAGGTGAAGTACCGCCAGTGGTTGTCGGCAAAGGAGTTAACGAAAAGAGGGTCGATGATGCCAAGCAGTTCGTTCTCTCGATCATTCGGGATGACCATGAACTTCGGTGTATCCTTGGGCGCATTGGATCCGCGCTGGATCGCAGATGTAAAATTTGTGCTGTTTTCGACCTCCCAAAGACAGGAAATGCTCTCTTGATCTCGCGGTAGGAAAACGACATCTACCATTTCAAGTCGCTCCACACCCGCTTTTTCGACAAGCTTACGTAGGCCTCCAAGACTTTTCGCGTCAGCAAAGTCGCGCAGGCGCTTCCCATCTGACGTCTGTTCCGATTGTTCTCGCCGCCCCACGAACCTAGCCGCTTCCATTTTCGCGCCAATTGCAAGAATCAAAGAAATCATGTCAGAGTGTTGGGTTGCCGCCACTATTGTCTCAGGCAAAATCTTCCACTTGCTCTGAGAAGGGAAAGCGTACTGTTCCAGATAACTGCGTACCGTTCGCGGGTCTGGCGTGAGCCCGTTGGGGTACTCACGGAATAATTCCCCAATCACATCATCGAGTTTCACAGACACGCGGCGACGAAGGACTGAAAGCACTGATTCCTCAATACGGCTCGCAAGCGGCCGGTCGGGGTGGCTGATGTATTTTGACGGCTCGTTAAACCACCAAAGGTCGCCGACTCTCGCATCGGGGTTTGTGTTTCGCACGAAGATGTGCCCCGGTCCTTCGTTCGCGGCCAAGACACGCCGGATTTCATCGTTTGAATCCTTCGGCTGAGTAAACCCGGCCTGTAACAGCTCAGGCCACAAGGCCTCAAAGAGGAAGTTATAGGGTGTCGGCTCATTTCTCTTACCTATGATCTCAATAGCCTTAGTCACGATGAACTGCTCTAGGTCTCCTGCCTTGTCCGTGAAATTAATATCACGTCTCTTAACGCAACGGACGTAAAAATCGGAACCGGATACGCCATAGGGGTTCGCCACATTGGATTCGCCCGCCCGACGATTGTACTGGTGGGTCACCTTATCAAAGACAAACCCTGCGCCCCTCACAGCGAGAACAAAATCATTGAACTCTCGTACCTCTTGGTGGTGAAAGGTGACCACAAGGCGTCCATCGTCACGCAGTGCTTCATGGATTTTCTGAAAAGCATTAAGTAGCCGTCGCCGGTAATTCTCGCGACTTCCCGGAGAGTTCTTTTCGACTGTGATTTCCGATAGCAAGTCCGGCTTGTATTTTTTGTCCAAGTGTTCCAGCCAAGAGAGCCACAAGACGCTTAGGGGAAGGTAACGAATCAGTCCGGCATAGGGTGGATCTGTGATTACGAAGTCAACGCTGCCCGATTTTACGTAATCACTAAAGTCCGCGACGTCAATCGCGCATAATTAATGTCGGCTGAGTGCCGGAGCCTCCCCGCAGCGCGCGCGTCGTGAATATCAATGCCGTCGGGAAAGGTTTCTGCTGCGTCACTCATCATAGGCAGAATGCCCTGTCTTGCCGTACACGACCGCCAGAACACGTCGATCGGGTTCTGTTCCATCTGCCTCCGCCGGATCATGTAGTCCGGGCGTCCCCAGCTCCCAGAAAAATTGCGTTCCGCTTCTTCGTGTCTGGGAATGACCATTTTGCTACATAGATGAAGCGCCTGAACAAACGCCGATAGCAATTGCAAACGGACGCCTTCGTTCTTGACCACCCTAATATGTTTGAAGAGATATGCCAGAAGCCACAGGTTCCGGCGAGTCCAGAGAAAGTCAATCGTGCCCCCTCCTGCCGCTATGAGAAACCGGTGAGTAATGGAAGGGTGATCTGGAAATTTCCTAGTCGGGTGCCAATCACGAATCTCGAGACGTGCCATCTCTTGTGCGAGTCGCTGATCGCGAGAATCTGCTTCCACAAGCAGTCGGGATTCATCGTCGCGCTGAAATGCTACGCCAATCACACGGCCGTCCTCCCAACGATAATTGAGGACTGTACCTATTTGCCCATCGCGAATCCGGACATAATTCTGCTGATAGACCTCGGTCGCCTCTGCACTTTCACGGATTTGTTGCGCAGCCGCATGGAACGACTCCTCGTCAAATTGCGACGCCGAGGCGGTAACTTCAATAATGAATGCTGTGAGAGGATTTAGATCGAAAGCTATCGCCTTGCGGCCCAGCTTCACCGCTTCAAAGGCGGCGATTGCACTGCCTGCAAACGGATCAGCAACAACCCCGCCACTAGGCGTATACCGATCTATGTACTGCGCCCAAATATTGTGGGGCTTTTTTCCCCAATACTTCATGGCACGATAAATGGCCGGGCGCGTGTCTTCGACAAGCGGATAATTAATCTCCGGGCGAGTATCCGCTTGCCCCCCTTCACTCGGAGTCTTTGGCATCAGCCACCCACTTGGCATGTTCTTTTTCTCTGTGTCTCGGGATATTTGCACACGGTCTGCGACAATTCAAAAGAAAAGACGGCGGCCATGCGCCGCATTATAGCAGTCTGTTTCGCTTTCTCAGCTAATGAGAAAAGGTGGAGTGTAGCCCGCTGATATTTTGTTCCCGTTCCCGCTGACACGCTCCCTACGGCAGGTTCTTCGAGCGATCCTGGTCTGCCAGACGCCGCCTGCATTGCAAGGAAAGATTTAGCTGATCAGTGTCATCCGTGTTAATCAATGGTAAGTTTTACCGACTTTTCCGCGATCAGATCCTTCACCCGTTCCACAAACTGTTCTGCCGGCATGGCACCTTCCGCCTGCATCTGTCCACGGACGCGCACGTTCACCGTCTCCGCCTCTTAGTAATCTCAACCTGAAAACCGCCGCTTTACGGACAGCTTAAGGCAGCACTCTCTGGAACCATGCCGGTTCGGCTGGCGGACAGAACGGCAATATATCCGCTGGCCGCGCCTGGCCGGCAGGAAAACCGGAGTTATCGCCAAACCCGTTTCGTCCCACAACGCCTTGCCAATCCCCGCAACTTACGCGATAATAACAACTTGCCCAGTATGTCTGGGCGTCAACCAGGAAAGGATTCAGTGCAACTGTGCTAATGATTCGATTGGCGCGCATTGGTGCGCGCAAGCAGCCTTATTACCGTGTGGTGGTGATTGATAAAGAGCGCGCCCGCAATGGACGCTCCGTGGAAGTGGTGGGACTTTACAATCCCCGCACCAATCCCACTACAATCGACTTGAAACATGACCGCATTGATTACTGGGTCTCAAAGGGCGCGCAGCTTTCTGATACCGTGGGCCGTCTGCTCAACAAGGCAAAAGCCGCACCAGCGCCGGCGGCATAAGGCAGGGAAGCAAGGAGTCGGTTCTTTTTCCGGGAAATGTAAGAGAAATTTTGGGCCCCAAGCTTAGCTAGGTGAAGGACTCCCCATGACGGAAACGGGCGGCGATATGCGTATGCTCGTGGAGCAAATTGCTCAGGCTCTTGTAGACGCTCCAGAACAAGTTCAGGTGACCCCGGTTGAAGATGGCGATGCCACGATCCTGGAACTTCGCGTCGCGGCAACAGACCTGGGCAAGGTAATAGGCCGGCAGGGACGCACGGCCAAATCAATCCGCACGCTGTTGGGCGCGGCCAGCATGAAGTACAAAAAACGCTACATGCTGGAGATTATTGAAGACGAAGATGAAGAGGAAAGTGGCCCGGCGGAGTAACTCGCTGATCTTTATGCCCTGATTGTGGCCCGGCAGCGCCGATGACTGAGCAAGCTGAGTTCGTCACGATTGCCTGGGTGGCCAAAACGCAGGGACGCCACGGCGAAGTTGCCGCAACCTTGCTCACCGATTTCCCTGAGC
>JBARNL010000155.1:0-5722 GCA_049802955.1 Candidatus Angelobacter sp. | reverse complement strand
GTTGGTAGCTGCGGCAATTCTCGATAATACCCGCGGTGACGTGGTGGGCGATAAGACTTTTGGCGAAGGCTCCGTGCAGAAGCTGATTGAAGTGCCCGATGGATCGGCGCTGATTCTGTCAGTTGCTAAATACTACACATCGAACGGAAAGGTCATACAGGATACCGGCATTACGCCGAATATTCAGGTGGCGTCCAATGACGACATTGTGGCAATCTCCGATGATGATGACAGCAGTCCAAATGACGAGCCACAGAAGACGCAGCCGAAGGAAGATGAACAACTGCGTCGCGCGATTGAAGTTCTGAAAACGAAAGCTCAAAAAAGCTAAGCCATACTTCGGTTCCAAACAGGCGCGCCTTACGGGGCGCGCTTTTATTTTTCTTGATTTTTCATGCTGAGAACCCTGCCTGTGAAAGCCCCGGCCTTTACGGCCGGGGGAAAAAGGGGAAAAATCGTGCGCTTTAGCGCCTGGGCTTTAGCCATGGTGGCGCTTGATCAAGACGTATAGCCGGGACTAGAGACGAATAAGGAAATTTTTCCGCACTCTTCACCAAACCCGCCTTCACCGGATTCTGGTGGATGTACGTTCGGTGCCGGTCATAATCCCCCTCGTTCCGGATCCGATGGTTCGTGAAGCTCGCCTGCCAAACCGCGAACCTCGCGCCGAATTCCTGCTTTGCACGAAACCAGAATCCGCCCTTTATTGGAATGCAAAAGACATTTCACCGGCGCTAAAGCGCCACTATTCTAAATGCACCAGATTCACGGGCCGTAAAGGCCCGTGCTTCCACCTTAAAGTCACGCACCAATTGCCGTCGTAAAGTCCCGCCCTTTGGTCCCCTGCCAGTACACCGAACTGCGACAGAACCGTGCTATTCTGGCCTTATCTCACCCCATGGACTCTCTTGCCGAGCCTTCGCCAGTCAAAGTAGCTGGGAAACCGCTGGTAGGCAGAGTTGTGTTCACGGTGCTGGTATTGACGGCGGCATTCCTGGGGACCACAGCCGGCCTGCTGATCGTTTATTCCACTGATTTGCCGCAGATCGGCGAACTGGAGCGTTACCGTCCCAGCACCATCACAGAACTTTATGACGATCAGGGACGGCAGATCGGATCGTTTGCTTTACAGCGCCGCGTGCTGGCTTCCTATGATGATTTTCCCAAGGTGCTGCGTGACGCAATCATCTCCACGGAAGACAAAACGTTTGAAACGCATTGGGGAATAAACTTCTGGCGCGTCTTTGGCGCCACGTATCGTGACATAACGTCCAGCTCGCGGGCGCAGGGCGCTTCCACGCTTACCATGCAGCTTTCGCGCAACCTGTTTCTTTCTCCCGAGCGCCATTTCAGCCGCAAGGTGCAGGAAGCGCTTCTGGCCTTGCAGATTGAGCGGCGCTTCACCAAGGAACAGATATTTACGCTCTATTCCAACCAGATCGTCCTGGGCCACGGCGTCTATGGCTTTGAAGCCGGGGCCGAATACTACTTCAACAAACACGCGAAAGACCTGAAGCTGGAAGAAGCAGCGTTGCTGGCCGGATTGCCCAAAGCGCCGGTTTTTTATTCGCCCATCAATTTTCCTGACAAATCCCTGAAACGCCGCAACCTGGTCATCAACAACATGCTGGAGGACGGCAAGATTACCGCCGAGGAAGCAGGACGCGCCAAGACTACGCCGTTGCATTTGAATATCCAGCCTGACCGGTCACCGGCCCCCAACTTTGTGGAAGAAGTGCGCCGCTTTCTGGAAAAAAAATACGGAGCTGATGAAGTGCATGAGGGCGGGCTGCGGGTTTACACTTCGCTTGATCTCGACTTGCAAAAAAGCGCCACGCAGGCAGTGCTGGACGGATTGGCCGCTTACGAGCGCCGCCACGGATGGAAGGGCCAGTTGAAAAATGTGGTGCAGAACGGCGAAAGCATCAGCAAGTATCAGGATGCGGACTGGCAAAAACCGCTCGCCGTTGGAGATTATGTCCACGCCTTGGTGGTCGATATCGGACTGCAATTTTGCAAGATCAAGCTGGGCCGCTACAACGCTTCTCTGGGGCCGGCGGAACTGGCCTGGACCAGCCACAAGCTGCCAAAAAACATCCTTGCAGTGGGCGATATTGTTTACGTCAAGGTCCTTGCTTTGTACCCGGATGGCTCTGCGAAAGTTTCTCTGGAGCAGGATTCAGGCGCGCAGGGAGCTCTGCTGGCGATTGAAAATGCTACCGGCGATATCAAAGCCATGGTAGGCGGACGCGATTACGACGCATCAAAGTTCAACCGCGCGACACAGGCGTCGCGCCAGGCCGGGTCGTCTTTTAAGCCGTTCGTTTATACCGCGGCCATTGACCAGGGCGCGGAGCCGGATGATCTCATCATGGATGCGCCCACTACATTCAACAGCGCCGGCGTTCCCTATTCTCCACGCAATTTCGATCGCAAGTTTGAAGGTAACATCACGCTTCGCCACGCCATAGCGGAGTCGCGCAATATTCCGGCAGTAAAACTGGCGCAACGGGTCGGCATGCCCACAGTGGCCGATTATGCGCGCCGATTTGGAATCACGTCGCCCATCCTGCCATTCCTGCCCGTCGCGCTGGGAGCCGCCGATGTCACGCTTTTTGAGCAAACGTCCGCTTATACCGTCTTTCCCAATGACGGGCTGCGCATTGAGCCGCGATACATCCGCAAAGTGACTGACTATGAAGGCCACGTGCTTGAGCAGGATTTTCCTGACGCCAAAGACGTCATCAGCCAGCGCACGGCGCGGACAATGGTATCGCTCCTTCAAGAAGTGGTGAAGCATGGAACTGCGAGCAGCGCGAAAAAACTGAACCATCCTGTGGCGGGCAAGACCGGCACCACCAATGACTACACCGATGCATGGTTTGTTGGCTTCACGCCCAGCCTGACTTGCGGAGTGTGGGTGGGCTTCGACGAAAAAAAGGGCCTGGGCGAGAGCGAGACCGGCGGCCATGCGGCTTTACCCATCTGGCTGGATTTCATGCGCGTGGTAATTTCCGATCCAGCGCGGAAGGACGAGGCTTTTGCGGCCGTGAGTAGCGACAGGAAAAAGGCCGCGGTAGTCAAGCGCGCCGCGATCACGCCGCCTCGCCATGCCGGCGACGCGGAGGCCCACTGATTGCTCCGAAACGTAATCAAATATTTCTTTCTTGGCTTGGTGCTGGTGCTGGTTTTTCTCTCCTCAGCGCTGCTGGCCATGCGCTTTGCCATCCAGGGCCGAGAGGTGCACGTGCCGCGGCTTTCTGGCCTGACTCCTGCTGAGGCTGAACGCGTCGCTAACTCTGACGGCCTGGTTCTCTCGGTGGAAAGCCGCTTTTATAGTCCATCTGTGCCCGCAGGGAGAATTGTTTCGCAGTCGCCTGCGCCGGGCGCGACGGTACGCCGCGGCTGGAAACTTCGCGTGGCTGCCAGCCTGGGAACACAACACGCCGCTGTACCCAACCTTATTGGGCAAAGCCAGCATGCGGCCGGAATCAACGTGAGCCGTCGCGGACTGGAAATTGGCACCGTTGCGACCATACATCTTCCCGGCGCGACGCCAGACACCGTAGTCGCCCAGTCACCGCCGCCCGACGCGGCTGACGTGACTTCACCAAAAATAAGCTTGCTGATTGCCGCCGCCGATAATGGCCCGCTCTACGTTATGCCCAGCTTTGTGGGGAAACCTTTGGCAGACGCAAACATCGCGCTGATCAAGGGCGGCTTTGCGTTGGGCAAAGTGCGTGTCGTTGGCGACGGTGAAAGCAATGCTGCGGACATGCCAGGAATTATTCTGCGGCAATTTCCTGTTGCCGGTCAGCGCGTGGCGGCTGGAGCGGCGATCAGCTTTGATGTAAGTAAATAATTAACCACAAAGGACATGAAGGACGCTTCTTCCAATATCCCGAACCTGTGGTTGTTACAGGTGAGGGATCGCTATAGCCACGAAAATGGCGTAATCTGCAGATCTTTGAAATTGATTACACGCAATCGCGCTCAATGCATGAATTTCAGCATGTTCTTCAAAATAGAAACATCCTTACCTCAAGCCGCAGTTCTAGATAATCAATTTAGCAGCTCAGAAGGAAGTAGGGATCCCTCACCTGCACAACCCGCAGGTTCGGGATGTTCAAAAGTATCCCTTCGTGTCCTTTGTGGTTAATTTCTCTCCAAGACAGCCGCGAAGAATCCATCACAAGGATGCATGCCTGGAATAGTCCGCAGAAAGTCGCCATTGATTAGCTCATCAATATTTTCCCAGACCAGCTCTCCTGATTCCTGTAATCGCTGCAGCTCGCTTCGAACTGGAACAATTTTGAAATCGGAGTTTGGCATGCACGCGGCGATCACCTGCTCGTTTTCTTCCGGCTCCAGTGAGCAGGTAGAGTAGACCAGTCTTCCGCCGGAGGTTACATGCCGCATGGCCGCCTTCAGAATCGCAATCTGCCGCGATTGCAGATCGAGTAAGTCATCGGGCTTGAGCTTCCACTTAATTTCCGGATTGCGCGCCAGCGTTCCCGTGCCGGAGCAGGGAACGTCGGCCAGCACGCGGTCGAAGTCTGCGCCATAAGGCAGAGCGAGTGCATCTGCTGTAACGACTTCTATGTTTTGTTGCGGCGCCAGCCTGCGCAAGAGCGTTGCACGATGCGGATGGATCTCGGTAGCCACGATCTCTGCTTCTGGCAGGCGCGTGGCCATGGCAGCGGTTTTGCCGCCGGGAGCTGCGCAACAATCGAGTATGCGGCGGCCCTTGCCGACCAAGGCGGCAATCAGTTGAGAACCTTCATCCTGAATGGCGACTTTTCCATCGCGGAACATTTGCGTGGCGCTAACGTCCCCGGAGGTCACGGTTCGGGCCGTCGCCATCAGCGCGCCGGACGCGAGTTGAATGCCTTGGGCCGCTAACAGCATTTCATCTTCAGGGCTGCTTAAGCGGAGAACCGTAGCTGGAATACGCTGATCGTATTCGCAGATTTTCTGCGCAAGATCGTAGCCGAAGAGAGCTAACCATCGCTCGGCAAGCCACTTCGGATGTGCCAGCCCGGACGACAAATACTCCAACCCGTTTAATTTGATCGCATGTGGATCATAGGCCGCGGACTTCACTTTTCGCATTACGGCATTGACCAGTCCGGCAGCCGAGACTTTTTTGGCCTGCTTGACCAGCTCCACGGTCTCATTCACCGCGGCATGCGCCGGAACTCTCGTAAGAAATTGCTTTTGGTAAACACCCATCCGGAGGGCCGTAAGGACTTCAAAATCAAGCTTGCGAAATGGAGTAAAGCTGAGACGCGCGATGGTTTCATCCAGCACCGATCGCCACCGCAACACGCCTATGACGATTTCCGTTGTGAGGTTGCGATCTACCGGGGAGAGTTCGTCAAGCAGAGCGGAATGCAGCAGTTCAACCGCGTACGACGATTCGCGCTCCACTCGCAACAATATATTGAAAGCGGCCGTTCGCGCTGGAGAGACGGGTTGGCTTTTCATCAGCAATCGGATCGCTTGCATTTTACGGTACGACTTCAGACATGCCTATTGAGGGCTGGATATATAAGCCCTTTTTGGAATAAACACAAGATCCCTCCGCCCTACTCGCGCGCTGATGACTGCGCGCGCTCGCTTACGGGCAATCGGGATGACGTTTCTTAAATAATTAGGGCGTTATTCTTGATCCATCAATAGCCGAGTCGTTCGCCCGCAGCGGGATGGTAGCCGTTGATGA
>JBARNL010000154.1:0-4465 GCA_049802955.1 Candidatus Angelobacter sp. | reverse complement strand
AGGCACGGTTACAGCCAGCGTCTGCGCTCCGGCTGAAGTCACGACAACAATGTTCGTTTCACCAGGCGCTTTGCCCACAATTTCAACTATGCCGTTTGCGGCTGTTGCGTCAGCAATATTGGGATCCAGCGAGTAAGCGGCAGTCGCGCCCGCAACGGAAAGCTGCAAGGTTTTCTGGTAAGCCACGGAAAGCGGAGTTTGTCCTTGTGCCGCCAGACAGCAGGCGGTCGCCAGCATGATAAAGCTCCAGCAGCGCGTCATTTTTTTAGGACTTCAGTTTTGGGAGCTTCAGTTTTGGGAACTGCGATTTCCGGCACTTCGAAGCGCGCTTCCGTGGTTTGCGTCTTGCCCTCAAACTGGAACGAGCACAATGCACGGTAATTTCCCGGAGGCAGTTCGCCGGGATACTCGGCGGAAAACTCCAGGCGCTCACCCGGCAGCAGCCGTTGCGGATCAAAAATGGCTTTGCCCACCAGGCCGCCATTGGAATTCAACACGGCCGCTGCGCCTTCCGGCAGCACCGGCTCGGTGCCGGAGTTGGAAATCCACTGCGCGATTTTCATATTCGCCGTTTCGCTCGCCGGAATTACACGCACCGGCTCTGGCTGCAGCTTGACGTCGGAGGTAAGGTTAAAAGTGATGAGCGAACCCAGCGAAGCCGTCATGCCGACCGCGCCGGAAGAAGTCGGCAGCTTGTCCGTCCCGCGAAACATCGCCACTACGGCGCGAAGGTTCGTCTCTGCCGGCAGCGTTAGCCGGACATCGACGGAGACGGAAGAAAAAGGTTTCACCAGCACGGTCTTTTGCGAAAACACTGCGGACGCGGCAATGCTGTTGGGCGTTTCGCCGGCGGCCACAAAAACGCGCTTGCCGTCTTTAATGACCACATCTTCCGCAACCATATCGAAAGCGAAATCGCGGGCGGTTTGATTGGTAAGTGTAAGCGTTTGCGATAGTGTCTGGCTGAAACTGCCCTTCGCCATCACCACTGCGGGGCTTAGTGAAATTGAAGGCTTGTCCGCGGGCTGGACCGGCGTCGCGGGATTTTGCGGAGATGCTGCACTGGCTGCGGACTGTTGCGCCGATTCGGCCGGCGCAGTTTGCGCGCTCATCCAAGCTGGCTGACAAAGCAACACAAAACACACGGGCAAAAGCGCCTGTGCCATAGCAGTTCGAAGCAACCTAATTCGGGATGACCTGAAAAATAATCGCATTGTTCAGTTGAGAATTCTTCTCCGTAAGAGATATGGGCACTTCAATTTCCAGCCGATGCATCGTGGTGCTTCCCGTCCTTGCCTGGCCCTGCAGCAATTGGGGAACGGTTTGCAGCGTGATCCCGTCCAGCCGGAAGGTATATGCCGGATCGGGTATGGTAAGCGCGGCCAGCACGGCAGCGGTGGTTGCGGTTTGCGATCCAGCTTGGATGCTTAAGCCGAACCGCGTAGAAACAACAAAGCGCCCAGGCAATTTCTGCGTCTGGACGTTCGCTGTCCGGGCGCCGCCTGCGTGCGAGACTGTGCCCAGATTTAAGCTGCGCTGTCCGGAAGTCCCGCCGGTCAAGGCGGCGCCATCCGGCGCGCTTACAAAACTCACTGAAATTGCCCCTTCGCTTGCAGACTTCATAGAAATGGCGCTGGAGGTGCGTTTAACCGCGATCTTGCGTTGTGCCCACCCGTCGGTCATGAGGGAGGAACCGACCAGCAATAACGGAATGGCATAACGCAGCCCGATTTCGCACCTCCCGCCCAAACTCTAATCCATCCATCTATCTATCCCAAAGTGCCCACTCGGCAAATCCCATTAAACCCTTAGTTGGCCGTTGCTACGTAATTAATGGTGTTGCTGATAAGGGTTCCGCCGGCCGTGGTGAAAGGAATTGTGATGGCCACCGGGAAATTGCTGTTCGCGGCATAAGCTCCGGTCGCGGTCAGCGTGGACTGTGCAGCGTTGGTAACTGCTACGCCGCCAACATTCCAGGTGTTCACCGCGTCGGCTGAGCCTAGCTGGGCTTTCAAGCTATAGTTGGCGCTGGCGGAGTTGGTCTTTGTTACCAGCACGTCAACCGCGGAACTAACCGTGAAGGTGGTCGCGGTGGTGCTGCGGACAATGCCGGCGGAAACCGGGCCAAAAGCCGACACATTTCCGAACGCCAGAGTCGCCGCGTTGGTTCCTGCGCCGCTGGAAAGCGCCACGCCGGAAGCGTCAGAGTTGAATACCAGGTTGATGCTGCCCGTTACAGTGGCAGTCACGGTGAGCGTGCCGCTGGCTGTTGTTTGTGCAACGGCTGCCGAAGAAATCATTATCAGCGCCGCAAAGATAGTTAGAAGCATTACTTTTTTCATTGTGTTCCTCTCCTCATATCGAATTCAAAAATTCATTACCGCAAAAACTCTGTATCCCAAAAACAAAACTCAGTTGGCCGTAGCCGTAAAATTGATGGTCGTTGTGATCGGCGTATTCACCGCCGGACCGCCAGCGCCCGGCGCTGCCGTGGAAACAACCAAGTCCAGGTTATGCGGGATGGCAGTGTTGTATCCGCCATTCACCTGAATCGTCTGCAATGCGGTGGTCAGGGTGACAGCGTCCACTTTGTAATTCACGCCGGTTGGCGCAGCCGCAGCCAGGTTCGCTGTGAGCGTGTAGGTGGTGCTGGTCAAGCCACCCGAGATTACTTGCACATCAAAAATTGTCCTTACCGTAAAGTTGGCCGCGGTAACACTGGGTCGCGTCACACCACCGGAGAGCGGACCAAAAGCCGATACCGTGCCGAAGTTCGCCGTTGCGGCATTCGTCCCGGCAGCGCCAAGCGTAACGCCTGCTGGGTCGCTGTCGAACTGGATCGAGATCCCGGTCGTATTGTTCAGGCTGCCATTGATCACGCCCGAGGCCGTGGTCTGCGCCGAAAGTGAAGCTCCGCATATCAACATTCCCGCCAGGGCCGTGCCGCGCATGATCGAAATGTATTTCTTCAGCATGGTTAAAAACCTAATTTGCCGTGGCCAAAAAAGTAATGGTCTCCAGCAATGGTTGCGCTCCAACCGTGTTCTTCACCTGCACCTGCAGGGTCTTGGTTATAGGTGTCGCATAGTTGTCTGCAGTATCTAATGTGGTAAAGCCCGCGGTGGTCAGCGTCACGTTGTTCAACAGCCAACTCACGTTTGCCGGCGGAGGAGTGGAAATCTGCGCTGCCAACCGGTAATTCGGGCTGCTGGAATTCGCCTTGGTCACTACCACGTCAAACGCGCTGCTCACCTGATACACGGCGCCGCCCAAGTGCTGGTAATTTACGCACGCCGACGTGTGAAAACTTCCTGGAAAAGCGGCCGTGCCAAAGTCCAGGCCAACGTTGTTGGTGCCTGCATTCGTCAGCGGACAGAAGCCCGTTGTTCCCTTGGATGGGTTGTCCTGAAAAATCAAGGTGATTGTCGACTGCACATTCATGGTGATGGTGAGCTGGCCGGAGCTGGCTTGCGCCGCCGCACTTGAGGCCAGCAGACATATCAGGCCACCCATCGTAAGCAGGGCTTTGATTCCGCCGAAATTGAAGTTGCAGTTCATCGTCATTCAAGGCAGCAACAAGCTGCCAGTCATCTGTCACTCTTGCTGTGTTTGCTCGGAAGCAGCAATCGTAAAGGGAGTTCCTTTTCTTGGCCGTGACCTTAATCACATACTGCATGCCTGCTTCTATTGGTTCTTTGCCAGAGACTCCGTCGCCCTGTAGTACAGGATGACCGTGTGCCTGGGTACATTGGTCTTTCGTGTTAAGGGGAGTCTAAGCGGAATCTCATAAACGGCAAACAGTACTTCAGTCACCAATGGCAATCCTGTAAAAGCAATGTCTTTAGTGCGATTTGCCTGAGCTTTTCGCGAGCATATCCCATTGTGGGAATATGTAAATAAGGCATTTTCTTGCATTTCTATGGGGGTAGTGGCGAGGTGGGATCGCTGCCCGACTATATTCAGGGTTTATCTGGCGCTTTTTCTTGGCTGTCAATTTCCGCTGCTTCAGCTTGCTTTTTTCTTGCTGCGGCGGCCCGGTCGGCCCATTCATCGGATTGCTTGATGTCCGCCTTGAAGTTCTTTTTGCTTCCGCACTCCAACTCGGCGCGCAAACGATAAAACATATTCATGTACGTCATGGCATCGATATCGTCTTTGCGCAGGGAGACGGCCTTGTTCAGCATCGCGATGCCGCTATCGATTACAGGCAGCGACTTCGTCCGCGCATCGGAACAGCCTTCGGACAATATCAGCGAATATTCTGATTCAGCGTCCAGCTTTGCCTTTTCCTCCGTAATGTCGCGGTTTGCCACTGACCAGTTCGCCACTGCCGCCGCATACAATAATTCAGGATCGTTGGGAGCCAGTGCGATGGCCTTGGCGTAGTTTTCTCTGGCTTCCTCAAAGTTGTTCAACTGCAATTTCAGGTAAGCCAGGCCTTTCAGGGAGTCAACATCTTTAGGAT
>JBARNL010000153.1:0-4420 GCA_049802955.1 Candidatus Angelobacter sp. | reverse complement strand
AACTGGAGGCGCGTACAGGAATCGATTCCACCATGAAGCAAACAGATCCAGCCGTCATGGCAAACGGCAAGCTGGACCAGGAAGGCCCTCCACCAGGAGCAGCAGCTCAAGCCACAAATTCCTCGCCTTCGTCTGCGGAAGTAGCCGAGCCTTTCGCTTTCGCTGACTTCACATGGCTGAACGGTAACAGCCGCACCAAAGAATCGCCACTTGATTCCAAGGTCTTTACGGGCGAATTCCGGGCCGACGTCAGTTACATCTACGACCTGAATCACCCCCATGACCACACACTGAGCGGCACCAGTGAAAGCGGCCGCACCGGTGAGTTCCAGGTGCAGCAACTGGGCGTGGGCGGAGATTTTCATTATGACAACGTGCGCGGACGAGTAATGACACAGTTTGGCCTGTATTCCACCATGACGCCACGCAATGACGCCAGTACCGGACGGGGCCAATGGGACCTGGCCGATGCTTACCGTTATCTTTCTGAGGCTTACGGCGGGTATCACTTCAATGTGCTGCATGGAATCAACGTTGATGCGGGCATCTTCATGTCGTATGTGGGATTGTTCAGTTATTACAATTTTGACAACTGGGCGTATCAGCCGTCATACGTGTCATCAAACACTCCATGGTTCTTCAATGGATTGCGAGTCCAGATTTTTCCCACGACAAAATTGAAGATCGAGCCCTGGCTGGTGGACGGCTGGCAGTCTTATGGCGTGTTCAACGGGCGTCCGGGCGGAGGTCTGCAAGTTTTGTGGCGTCCGAACGACGCGGTCTCAATCCTTTCCAACTCGTACTTGCTGGGCGAGGACACGCTGGGCGCGCCGCATCGCTCACGCTATCACAGTGATGACAGCATCCAGGTCAAATATTATGACAATCCAGCGAGACTCGCGGACAAGGCAGCGTTCTCACTCACCGTGGATGCAGGATGCGAAAGCGGCAGCGGGGTAAGTTGCTTCGGCGATTCGAAACAGGGGCCTAAGCAGGCCTTTCTAGGCGCCATGCTTTACAACCGCGTTTGGTTCCACAAAGACTTGTATGGCGTCACGCTGGGCGGCGGCGCTATTACTAATCCTGGGCGGTATCTTGTTCTTCTTCCTCCCATCAATGGCGCAACCGCTTTCTCCGGCACGCCTTACTTCACGTTGAATCCCGGAGACCAGTTTAAGGCATGGGACGCCTCGAGCACATTCGATTACATGCCCAGCCAGTTCGTAACTTTCCGCTTTGAATTTGACCATCGCGCGGCCAACATTCCCTATTTCGCGGGCCCTGGAGGCATCACGCCGCCGGGCGGCAATACCGGCGCGCCGGGTTCGTTCGTTCCGGGATTCTTCCCTGATCTGCGCAAACGCGAGAACCGATTCAATCTCGCGTTGCTGGTAAAGCTCTAACGTTTTCCAACCAATGAACTGAGACGAGCATTAGAAGCGGGATCCCCAAACTTTTGCTCTCTCCACAATTTCTTTCTGGACTCTTTATAAATTCTTAATGCGGTTGCCGATTACCGTTGAATGAGCGGGAGGCAATCATGCTGCACTTTTTTGTACTTTTTCTTGAAGCAGTATTTTTTATTGGTCTGGTGGGATCAATGGTAGTGGCCGTCATGGCATTTGTTGGGGATTGTACCGACTTCTTTGAAAGCGATAAGCCTGAAGGAGCTGCAACACAGGCAATCGGAGACTAGCGAGACGCGGTCGCTCTTTTCTCTAGGCGCATGGCTAAGGCTGTGCGCTTTTTATGTTGAAGACCTGCTAATAGATTGAAGGCCCGCCGGGTGGCCGCGTCTTCCACCGCCGGTGCACCCACAACCACTGCTCCGGATATTGGCGGGCATAACTCTCAATCACCTTGGTAAAAAGGGCTGTGTTGGCGATGGCGTCGGCTTCATCGTCGCCTGTCTTGGTGAGTTGCAGCGCTGGGTCGAACCGAATTTTATATTTACCCAGCTCTTTGTCCCAAATGGTAAAAGCCGGCAGCACGGCAGCGCCTGTATGCAACGCCACGCGCGCCACTCCCGTGGCCGTGCATGCAGGAACGCCAAAAAAGTCGACAAATGCACCTTGCGGAGGCGTCATATTGGTGTCCATCAGGATGCCCACCACTTCGCCGCGCTTCATTGAAGCCAGCAGGCCACGGGCAAAATCCTGTTTCCCGAAAGTTCGGTTGCCATGCAGCGTGCGATAGCGGTCTACAAACGCATCCACGTAGGGATTGTCGAGAGGCCGCACGACAATATTCATGGGATTGCCATTGAGCGAATGCACGAACGAGCCAATTTCCCATCCGCCAAAATGTGCCGTGAGAAACAAAACGCCTTTGCCCCGCGCGCGCGCCTCGGCAAAATTCTGGAAGCCATCATAGATCGCAATTTCTGAAGCGCTTTCCTTGCAATATCGCGGGAACAGCGCAAACTCCGCCAGTTGGCGGCCCAATCCCTTAAATAGTATGCGCAGGATCTGGAGTTTTTCTTTGCGTGTCTTCTCCGGGAATGCAAGGTCCAAGTTGCGCAGGCCGACCTTCCGCAAGCGGCGGTGGACCGCATACATGAACATACCGATAGACTCGCAAGCAGCCCGCGCCATTGGCCTCGGCAGTACACCAATGGCAGTGGCCAGCAGCCAGACTGGAAAATATTCAAGCTTGTGGCGGAATGTGCGCAACTGGGGACGGTAACATCGTGGGAAAAATAATTCAAACGGGCGTAACCCGCAGGCGGGTTGAGTGCTCAATAGAAAATGGTGTGCCTGCCGAATTCCCGGCTTCCGGGTTCACAACAGAACGCCCCAGCCATTTAATATGGTTGCGACCAAAAAGGAGAAGACAATGAAGTTTTCCCACGTACTAGCCGCTCTTACCATTGTTGCAATTTGTGGCTGCAAGGCGGGTACGCCCAGCAATACTGAGAATAAGGTGATCAACGAAGTGAAGCATGAAATGACAATCGGCGGTAAGGACGTAAAGAACCCGATTGCCTACACGCCCGATGCCGCTAAAGAAGGCGGCGAACATTTCCAGCACCATTGCCAGATCTGCCATGGGCTCGACGGACAGAATACAGGCGTTCCGTTTGCCGGGAAGATGGATCCTCCAGTGGCCGACCTCTCGACTAAAGACATCCAGGATTACACTGACGGGCAACTGAAGTGGATTATTGAAAACGGCATCAAGCCTTCCGGTATGCCGGGATGGAAAGGAATTCTGGAAGACGATGAAATGTGGAACATCGTCCATTATATCCGCCATCTTCCCGCGAAGGGTAGCTTGGGCGCGCCTCCGATTTTTAAGGAAGAAGAGGAACAACACGAACACATGAAGGGGGAAGCCGCGCACGATCACCATGACGAGAAGCCGCACAAGCACTGACCGCAGGGCCTTTGAATACAAAAAAAGGGGAGCCTTGGTTCGGCTCCCTTTTGGTTTTCTGAAAAATTGCCGAACTACATTCGCACCGGCGGTGTTGGCGTGGGCGTGGGACTCGGCGTGGTTTCCGTGGCCGGAGCAGTCCCAGTTGCCGGTGTCGGAACTGGCGTAGGCATCGGAGTAGCGGCCGGCGGATTCACCGGGCTTGAAGGTCGCGAACTGGGTGGCGGATTTGAAGGATTGCTCGACGGAGCGACATCTGTCCCGGCCGCCCGTTTCACAGCGGCAAGGAATTTTTCAGCTGACTGCGGCGGTTGAACCGAGCCCGTCAGAATGGTCTTGAAATCAATCTGGCGGCCATAGAGTTCGCCAGTAGCATCCTCATCCTGTTTGATCACCGCGCCATTGAAACTTATGCCGGCAAACAGACCGCGTGCCCGCGAGTATGTTAGAACTTCAGCGCGAAGTTTCCAGTCGGTCGAGCCTTCAGTGTGGCGACCCACCGGACCAGCGGCAACAGATGCATCTGCGCCGAGCTTGAATTTGTTAGTGAGCAGCGCCTGCATGCCGCGATCATTCATTACCACCATTACCAGATCAACGGCCTGTCCGCCAATCTGCAAGCCAATGCTTCCGCCTGTCGTGGTCAGCGGTGCAGGAGCGCTCCATCCGGTCGCGGTGCGGCAAGTTGCCATTCCTCGGCCATGCGCGCCGCCAACTATGAATCCGCCCTTGAGCAGATTAGGCACCACTGCTACGCACTTTGCCGATCCTAGAATGTCTGAAGGAATGCCTTTATCGGGAGTGGCCATGATTTCGTCCAATACGGTCGCTGCCGTTTCCAGCCGGCTGGACGCGGCTTCTGAAGCAAAGGCCCCGCTTGCAAGCGTGACTGCACACAACACAACACCAAGCAGTGTTTTCATAATCTCCTCAAAAATGATTTTAGTCGCTGGGAGCAGGTAAGAAGATGCGGAAAAATAATAAAGGGTTGGATACGGTGACCCTCGTGACCGTGTCCAACCCCGTCTCCCAGGTTCTGTGGTAG
>JBARNL010000152.1:0-7445 GCA_049802955.1 Candidatus Angelobacter sp. | reverse complement strand
TGGATAAAAAGTGAAACGTCCACATTCAATGCGGGTAATTCGGAGAAAGTTGGAACGCTTATCGTCACGTCATAGCCGACGCCACCGGCATCTACAATCGCCTGGTTCGGGTGCTTCGAGATAAGCTTGCCACGCAGGTGTGCGATCATTTTTTTTGGTCGCTGCGCTCAAACCGCTCAACATCTTCGCATTTATTCAAGTCTCAGCTCCTGCGCTTGTAAAAGATGTTGAACTGGAACCCCGGGTTCGGCGGAAATAACACGGCAACTTTTTTCAGACGCTCGGCCAGCGCGGACGGCGCAAGTAGCGGGTAGTCGCGTTCGCGTAGCTCGTAATAATCCACGTCCAGGCAGAGCGAGAGCAGGTAAATGGCAATTGAGTCGCAAAAGGCGGCGGCAAGATAATCTGACTTAGCTTTTTCGTCCACGCGCCCAGAACCGCTGGGTTGGGCCATCTTACGAAATTCATGCGCGTCAAGGCTGGTTTCACCGCGAACGTTCGCTTGTGCCTGTGACCACACCAGTTCGGCAAACTCCGGCGACATGCCGGCTTTGTCCACGAATGCGTGGCCTACGTTGATATAAAACTCAAACGCGATGGCAAAGCGCTCATCCAGCAGACGGGTGGAGATGAAGACGCACTGCGAGTTGCCGGAATCGATGTTGCGATGGCAGATGGCCCCTTCCGGCGGTGCGCCATCAAAGCGTTCGGCGACCATGGTCTTATCGCCATCGCCGATCGTGAGCGGCACAAAATAGAAGGCCTTGCGCTCCAGCGCTGCAGCGATGGGACGCGGCACGGCGCCTATGATCCGCTCCAGATCGTCGGAAGGAAGCATGACCTCGCCCGAGGTGGTATAGCAGATGCCGTTAGGCGCCTGGTTGACTCGCGCGTCGCGAATAATCTCCTGCGCGGTGCGGAGTTGCGCATTGACTGCCTGACTCACGTTATTATTCTAACGTACACTTGATTTATCGGAAGTAGTGGGTCATTTATGAAGAAATTCTTTTTGAGCGCCGGGATTGGCCTGGCGTCTGGCGTGATTACCTTTTTTCTTTCCGTGGCATTCCTGTGCTTTGTGCTTCTGGCGCTCAGGGCGGCAAGCCACACTACGCCGGACATGACTCTGGCCTATAAGGCCGCAGTGCCGGTGGCAATTCTTGGGGCGATTTGCGGTTTTACCATCGCCCTGATCCGCGTGGGACGGCCGCCAGTGATCCGCTAGAAGCTCAACAAATCTTCACCAATGAGTGTTTGACCCAGTCCTGTGGTGCATTTACACTTCTCTGCCCACCACTTCTGGCCGATCATCAAGGAGAAAGAATGCCAATCGTCAAGCGCCTTATCTCGTTTATCGCGGTACTCTCGCTGGCCGCAGCACTGAATTGCAGCGCACAGGAGAAAGTTGACCTAAGTGCGATCAGCAAGATCCGCTATGAAGGCTTTCACAACTCCAAGATCATGGAGATTGCGAGCGGATTGATGGACCAGATTGGCGCGCGCCTGACCGGCTCACCCAATATGCGTAAGGCGAACGATTGGACTCGCGACAAGCTGAAGGAGTTTGGCCTGGTCAATTCACACCTTGAGCCATGGGAGCCCTTTGGACGCGGCTGGGCCAATGAATATGTGAATGTACGCATGGTGTCGCCGGATACGGCGCCGCTCATTGCATATGCCAAGGCCTGGACACCGGGCACAAACGGCACGGTTCGCGGCAGCGTGGTGCGCGTGAATATCCGCACGCCGCAAGACATAGCGAAATATAAAGGCAAACTGGCGGGCAAGATCGTGCTTTATGGCGACGACCCCGAAGTAAAGCCTTCAGTAGAGCCTCTATCAGAACGGCTCAATGAAAAGTCGCTGGCCGATATTGAGAATTACCAGATACCCAGCGAGCGGAATGAGGCCCGTTTCCGTGAATTCGCCCTGCGCGCCCGCCTGCAGCGCCAAGTAAATAAATTTTTTGACGAAGAGAAACCTTTGGCCGTGCTCGATCACAGCCGTGGCGCCCTTGGCGGCGGGACGGTGTTCGTACAGCAGGGCGGCTCGTACAAAGTGGGGCAGACGGTCGGGACGCCGCAGATCACGCTGGCCACAGAGCACTGGACGCGCATTGCCCGCATTCTGGCGGCAAAGAAAGACGTGGAACTGGAGCTGAACGTAAAAAACAATTTTTATGACGGGCCGGAAACCATGACGCAGAATGACACCATTGCGGAAATTCCCGGTACGGACAAAAAAGATGAAGTCGTGATGCTGGGCGCGCATCTTGATTCCTGGCACGCCGGCACCGGCGCCACGGACAATGGTGCAGGCACCATTGTGATGATGGAAGCTGTGCGGATTCTGAAAGCTCTTGACCTCAAGCCCCGCCGGACGATCCGCATTGGCTTGTGGAGCGGTGAAGAGGAAGGCCTGCTGGGCTCAGAGTGGTATGTATCACATCATTTCGGTTCGCGGCCGGAATCAAAAGATCCCGATCGCAAAGGCGATCCTTCTGTCCGTCGGCGTGAGAACGGGCCTATGTCCCTCAAGCCGGAGCAGAAGACCGTCTCCGTTTATTTCAACGTTGACAACGGTTCAGGCAAGATTCGCGGCGTCTATATGCAGGAAAACGCGGCGGTGCAACCGATTTTTGAAGCCTGGATGAAGCCTTTCCACGATCTGGGCATGGACACGTTGACCATGCGCAACACCGGCGGCACCGACCACCTTTCATTCGACGCAGTCGGTATTCCCGGATTCCAGTTCATACAAGACCCGCTGGAGTACGACACGCGCACACATCATTCCAACATGGACGTCTATGATCGCCTGCAACCTGAAGACCTAAAGCAGATGGCCGTAATTGTTGCGTCATTCGTGTATATGGCGGCACAGCGCGACCAGATGTTCCCACGCAAGCCGATTGAAAAAGAATTGCCGCCACCTCCGCCGGTAGAAGATGACGAAAATGCAGCTCCGGCATCTCCTGTAACAAATCCGGCGGTGGCTGATCGTCCGCAACAACCAAAGCCGGCGGAGCAAAGGCCACAGGCGCAGCCGAGTCCGACACCAAAGCCGTAGGGCCTAGGCGAAGGTCCGGATTTTTTCGATGATCTATTCGGCCGCTGAAGTGTGGTCATGCACGATTTTCCATCCCGTTGGCAGCCGCTTGAAGATCAATGTGAATAGGCCATGTGGCTGTTTGCCATCGGACATGGTGAGCTGCCACGCGCCAGTGACAACGGCAGACCTTCTGCTCAGCAGATCGATATTTAACCTCTGAAATTCGAGTTTTCCCATCTCCTTGCCTTCCGCCTGATAGCGCTGGCGGTAGCGGGCCAAGGTGGGCTCCCAGCCACGGGTTTCCGTGGCGCCGGAAAAGAAAGTTAGATCTGGAGAGTGCCAGTAACCCTGCATAAAGGCTTCAAGCTTGCCGTGGTTCCATGCTTCCACCTGGGACAGCAACACGTGCTTGATTCCCTCTTCAAGATTGGCCCGCTGGTCGGCCGGAGTTTCGTCGGACTGAGAATTGTTCGCGGGCTGTTGCGGACGCTGCGGAGAGTTATCAGGCGTTATGGTTTGGGCGGAAAGGACGCAAGGCAGCAGAAGAAAAGCGATCAGGTGAAGGCGCATATGACGCATTGTAAAGCGGAGGCAGCGGCCAAACTAAGGTATTTCTCCCGTCGGGGACCGGCAAACTAAAGTCACATGCCCGGAGTAGGCGAGCATTGACCCGGAGTAATGGAATGAGATATTTTCGGGTCACTCGGAGTGTGTGTCCTCCAGCAATAGTTTCACTAAATTTGATACGTCTACTCCCCCAAGACAGGCAAGGGCGCCACTAAGTCACAGATAAGCCCTCATGATGTCTATTCAGACGGTTGGCAGATACGAGATTACCGGTGAGCTTGGTCGCGGCGCCATGGGCGTTGTGTACAAGGCGCTGGACCCTACGATCGGCCGCACCGTAGCGCTTAAAACGATGCGGCTCGACGTCCACGGTCTGGACGCACAGGAAATGGTGCGCCGTTTCCAGAATGAAGCGCGCGCGGCGGGCGTGCTGAACCATCCCAATATTGTTACCATTTACGATGCCGGCGAGCAGGACGGGATTTTCTACATCGCCATGGAGTTCATTGAAGGCACCACGTTGCATGAACTGCTGGCGGAAAAACGCGTCCTGGCGACGGAAGAAGTGCTTCAGCTTACCCGGCAAATCTGCCGCGGCCTGGATTATGCGCATTCGAACAGCATTGTTCATCGCGACATAAAACCCGCCAACATCATGATTACCGGCAACGGCACGGTGAAGATCATGGACTTTGGCATTGCCAAATCCGGCGGGCAGGTGACCAATACCGGGCAGGTGCTGGGCACGCCAAATTACATGGCCCCCGAGCAGGTAAAAGGCCGCCAATTGGATGGACGGTCTGACCTTTTCAGCCTGGGCGTAATTCTTTACGAGATGCTGACCGGCGAAAAACCATTCGTCGGCCAGAATGTTACGACGATCATTTACAAAATCGTCAATGAAAACCCGATCACGCCACGCGATCTGGATGTAACCGTCCACCCCGGTTTGAGTGCGATTGTCACCAAGGCCCTGGCCAAAGCGCCTGACGATCGTTACCAGACCGGCGCAGACCTTGTCCGCGATCTCGAAAATTACAAGCTGGCAGGGCCAGTGCGCACCGGATCAACTTCTGCAATCACGCCTGCGCCCTCAGCTCCGGAAAAAACTCTGGTATTACCGTTAAGGGTTGTTTCCGGAAACACTGCGAGGGCTGCCGCGGCCGCGCCAGCTTTAGCCAAAAAACCTGTGCCGGTAAAGCGCCCAACGACGGCCATTCTTTCCAGCAAGCGCAGCGTAACGCTGGCGACTATTGTTACCATCCTGGTGTTAGGCAGCGCCATGGGAGGTTACGCATACCATCGGACGCAGGTAAAGATGCGCCAGCTTGCGGAAGAAGCCAAGATAAAAGAAGCACAGCAGGCGGCACGCGAGCCGATTGCGATTGCGATTCCCGCGCCCACGCCCGAAAAGAAAGAAGAAATAGCTCCGGACACGACCGTTAAATTTTTCCCGACCAAAAAATCCGCGCTCACGCAAAAATCGCCACTGCCGTTCAAGGCCACCAGTTCGCCGAATAAGGTCTTTGTCGCGCAAAGCGAGTTGAAGTTGCTTTCGCAGCCGGACAGCGCCAAGGTGGAAATCGACGGATGGAGCGAGCCAAACTGGGTGACGCCGTTTACCGCATCGCACCTTGCCGCGGGCATGCATACCGTCGTGTTCAGCAAGTCAGGCTACCTGCAACTGACAAAATCTGTGGAGTCAGTGGCGGGCAAGAGCATTGACGTTTCGGCAGAGCTTGCGCCGGCGGTTTCAACGATTGTGGTCACCAGCAATCCGCAGGCCGCAAATGTTTGGGTGGACGGCAAAGACAGCGGTCTGACCACGCCAGCGCAGCTTACGGTGGAAAAAGGATTTCATAAGGTCACGGTGCGCAAGGCCGGTTTCAAGGAGATGTCGACGGAAGAAACCGTGGCTGAAGGCCAGACGTTGAGTTTCTCGCCGGTATTACTAAGTGTCAACGTGCAGCCGGAAGATGGAAAGAGCCCAAATCCGCTGCGCCGGTTCTTTGGCACCGATACCATCCCTGAAGGCAAAGGGCTGGTGCATATCCGGACAAACCCTGAAGGCGCGATCATCCTGGTGGATGGTAAAGCCGCTCCCAAGAAGACCAACGCGCGGTGGCCCGCCGATCCTGGCGTTTACAGCATTGTTTTGCAGATGAGCGGCTACAAGCCTGTGCACAGAAATATCCGGGTGCAAAAGGGTAAAGTCGTCAACATTGACGAGCTGCTCGAAAAACAATAACCATGTCATATGGCCCGCCTAATTATTTCCTCGCCTGACGGGAAGAACGGCATTCTGGAACTCAATAAGCCGCTCATTACAGTGGGCCGCGGAAATGCCAACGACCTGGTGTTGAATGACGCCAGCGTCAGCCGTTTTCATGCGGTCTTCAAGCTAAGAGACAACTCCATTTTTATTGCCGATCGCGGCAGCACCAACGGCATCGTCCTGAACGAAGAAAAAATCAATAAAGAAACCGAACTTAAAAATGGCGACGTTGCGTTGCTGGGACTTTACCGGCTGCGCCTGGAAAACGTCGACGATAAAGGCCTTCTGGTCCGCCGGGGTGAGTGGCCCTCCACACTGAACAACATCATGCGCGACCGCACACAACAGGCGGCGCTGCCGCGCAGCAGCGATACTCACAGCAACGAGCTTACCGATCTGGCTGGCCGGGTAAAAAAACTGGAGCGGGAAAATTACCTGCTGACGGTGCTCTATGAAGCCGGCAAGGCATTGAGTTCCAAGCTGGCGCTGGAGCATATCTGTGAACAAGTAATTTCGCTGGCCTGCCTGATTGAAGGGGTGGAGCGCGGCTTTGTGATGCTGTTCGACGAACGCGGCGAGGTAGCGAAACAAACCGAGGTACGCTATCGCGATCCGGCAAGCGCTGGGAGCCGCCCGCAGATCATCCTGAGCACACGCGTGCTGGAGCTGATTCGCAAAGAGCGGCAGCCGATCCTGATCGATGACGTGAGCGCCGACGAACGCTTCAGCGGCAGTGAGAGCCTCAAAATTTCCGGCCTACGTTCTGCCATGTGTGCGCCGCTGGTGGGCAAAGACCAGCTTTTCGGCGTGCTGTATGTGGACAATCTGGAGAAAGCTTCTGCCTTCACACAGGACGAGCTCAACGTTTTTGCGCTGGTGGCGGCGCAGGCAGGCGCGGCCGTGGACAATGCCATGGCGCATGAGAAGATCGCCCAGCAGTCATTGCAGCGTTCGGCGTTGGAACGCTTTCTATCGCCTGAAGTTGTGGAGATGGTTGTGGCAAATCCTGACATTCGGCTGGGCGGGGTAAATCAGGAAGTTACGGTGATGTTCGCCGACATCCGCGGTTTTACCACCATGAGTGAGACGATGGAGCCGAGCCGTGTGGTAGAGATTCTGAACGAATATTTCACGCGCGTTACGGACGTGATTTTTGATAATGGCGGCACGCTGGACAAATACATTGGCGACGCCGTGATGGCGGTGTTTGGAGCGCCAATTTCCAAGGGCAATGACGCGGCTGCGGCAGTTAATTCTGCGATTCAGATTCAGCGGCTTCTAATTGAATTGAACCGCGACGCCGCAGCGCGAGAGTGGCCTGAGCTGCGCGTAGGCATCGGGATCAATACGGGGAACGCCATCGCGGGCAACATTGGATCGCCACGCAGGCTTGACTATACGGTGGTGGGAGACGCAGTCAACACCGCGCAGAGACTTATGACCAATGCCGCCGGGGGGCAGATTTTGATTTCGGAATCGACGGCAAAAAAACTGGGCAAAACGGGCAAGACGATTGACCTGGAGCGGCTGCCGGAACTGAAAGTAAAAGGCC
>JBARNL010000151.1:0-3855 GCA_049802955.1 Candidatus Angelobacter sp. | reverse complement strand
GCGACTTCTTTTAGAACGATGGAAGTAATGTTACTTCGATTCAGGGGCTGAAGCCCACATTAAACGAGCGCGTCAGGGCACGAGTAAACTCGTGCCCTGACACTTGCCTGGAAGCTTGGCAAATCGTGGAATGGTACTTTCACTCTATGCCCGCTTGGCTTTCAACTCGCTCAGAATGCGGCTGATCTCGTCCTCTTTTTCCATCTGGGCAAAACGGTCTTCCACGCTGGCCGCGTCAGAGGACAACAAGTCTGTCTTGGCCTGGCCAATGGCTTCCTGCCGCATTACTTTGTGTTTCATGCGATCAAACGTAGCGCCGTGGTCCGTACCGGAGATGCCGGAATGCGCATCGGCGGCTTTGCTGATGGTGCGGGCACGGCGGTTCTGGGAGATCAGCAGTTCACTGCGGGAACGTGCTTCTTCCAGCTTCTGTGTCAGCTTATTGAGCGCGTTCTTCAGCGTCTCCACTTGCGCTGCCTGGTCGGCCACCTGCTGACGGAAATTTTCCGACATCTGCTTGTAATGCAGCGAGCGCTCAATGGCCGCGCGTGCCAGGTCGTCCTGCTTCTTGCCTACCGCCATTTCCGCTTTGCGGCCCCAGTCGGCAATTTTATCTTCGTTCTCTTTCTGCTTTTTTTCCAGCAGATGCTGGTCCGCCATCGCAATGGCCACTTGCGTTTTTACCTGGAGTAATTGATTTTCCATGTCCAGGATGACTTGCTTGATCATGATTTCCGGGTGCTCAGCTTTGTCGATCAGTTCGTTTAAGTTTGCCCGGATCAAGGTTGAAACTCTTTCTAGTAATGCCATAATGCCTCCAAATCATTTCAGACTACTTTCAAGGCCCGCTTACAAATTCAGGTTTCCTGCGCGCATATTGCCACGCGGCAAGCGGCTGCGGCGCGCGGCAGCCGATCCAATCAATACTCCGGCAACAAGTCCCATGCCCAGCCAGAAGAGCCAGCTACCGGCCACGAGACCAGCTACTATTCCCAGCACCGCGCCCATGACCAATCCGATGAGTGAAATCTTCTTCATTGCCTTTCTCCATCATTGCTGCACTTGTTTTTACGCGACCGGCAAGCTGGCTGCATTTACCACCTTGCCGGCCCTTCTTTTTGCTGAGACAGAAACTCTCAGCCGGTTATGACTTGGCCGCTGCCTTAGCTTTACCGCTGACAGGATCGTTGCCAGACGGAAGCTCCGGAGTGGGCAATGGCTTTGGATCGCCAATCTGCTTCACCTTGGAGAACAGCTCCGCCATGCTCATGCCGGAAAGCGATTCGAACAATGCCGGCACCTGCGCGGCGATCGCCGCCATATCACCGGTAATTTTGCTGGCGCCGGCGGTAGTTCCGTTGCCGGTGGAAACAATCGTGATCTTGTCCACGTTGGCTAGCGGTGCTGCCATTGCGCGGACCACTTCCGGCAAGCTGCTGATCAACTTATCCACCACGGCTGCCTGGTTATATTCCTGATAAGCCTCGGCTTTGATGTTCATGGCCTTGGCTTCAGCCTCGCCCTTTTTGAAGATGATGTCAGCCTCAGCTTCACCCTGCATGCGGGTAGCGCTGGCGCGGCCTTCAGCCTCGGCGATCAGGCGCTGTTTTTCGCCTTCCGCAATATTGAGCACGCGCTGCTTTTCAATTTCTGCCTGCTTCAACACGGTGGCGATGAGTTCATTCTGGTGACGCGCAATTTCAGCTTCCTGCACCTTGGTCTGCTGCTCTTTCTCGATCAGCTGGACCTTGACCTGCTCCGCGATCACCTGCTGCTGCTGAATGTTGGCCTGGATTTCATACGCCTTATCCGCCTGCGCCTGCTGCTTCTTGATTAATTCCTGGTACGCAGCCTTCTTGACTTCCAGATCGCGTTGGGCTTCCGCCTGTTTGGCCTGGGAAAGTGTTTCCGCCAGCACGCGTTCCTGGTCGGCCTGGGCGCGGGCAATGGCGGCGGCGCGCTGCGCTTCCGCTTTCTTGATGGCCGTATCGCGCTCGGCTTCAGCAGCGGCAACGTCGGCGTCACGCTTGATGCGGGCAACATCTGGCCGGCCCATGTTGGAGATGTATTCGTTCTTGTCGCGAACTTCTTTGATGGTGAATGAGACAACTTCAAGTCCCATCTTGCTCATGTCACCAGCACAGGTGGCGCGCATGCGGTCGCCCACCATCTCCGGCTCTTTTACAATCTGCTCTACGGTGAGCTGGCCAATGATGCCGCGTAAATGGCCTTCCATCACCAGACGAATCAGGCCTTCACGCTGCGGCGGCGTTTTGGTAAGAAATTGCTCCGCGCCGGTGCGGATGGAAATGTCATCCGACTTCACCTTGATTTGCGCGACGGCTTCCACCGTGACGGCGACGCCCTGATTGGTGTAAAGGTCCTGCTGCGGCGCTACATCGAAAGACATCAATTCAAGGGAAAGAAGCCGGCAGCTTTCAATGAGCGGCCAGATGACCGTGCCAGCGCCCTTTACCACGCGCGGCGTTTTGCCGCGGCCATAGACCAGTAATGCTTCGTTAGGGCCCACTTTGCGATACAGCCGGGCCAACATGCTAACCACGAGCATGATGGAAAGAACGGCCATACCAGCAATGATCGCGATTGTTTGCCACTCCATAGATCCTCCTAGAACTTTCACAGACTCTTCTCCTCTTCCGGCGTGACGCCGGCTTTTTCTGCAAGCTCACTCCAGCGACGCACGTACGCTACACCCTGATCAAACCGGGTGACCACAACTTCTTCTCCGCGCTTGATCTCGTCGCCTGCTTCACTGCGGGCGGCACACGCTTTGCGCGCGCCTTCCTGCACGAAAATGATTTCGCCTGTCCCCCGGCTGCGAATATTGCCGCTGACGTGGCCCAGAACGCCGACCATCTCAAAATCCATCGGGTCAAGGCTGGATTCATGCGCCATGAAATATTTGGCGGCGAAGACAAAGACAATCCCTGCTCCAACCACGCCGGAGAACGTGGAGAACAACAGTCCGGCAAAGACCCATATGTGGCGCAGATGGACCAGCAGATATCCCGTGCCGCCGAACCATGCCAGGAAAACGGCGATGGTCATGGGATTGAAAAAACCAAAACTTGAGCCCCGAGCGCCGCCAGCGGAATGCGCTGCTCCGTGTCCAACATGGAAGTGGTGCGGCACATGCAGATGAACGTGCAGCGTGCCGCTCAGAAACGAGAATGCGGTATAGGCGAAGCCCACGGCAAAACAGATCAGATAAAAAGTTTCCCAGTTCATGGCTTTACCTCGCTCATCATTACGTCGCTCGGCCTTCCTTCGGTTTTCTTTAATTCGCTCAAACTAGGCCTCGCTCATTTGCGACGCGCTCTTCTGTTGTTGCGGACGCAGCACGTGCAGCAGCTTTTCCGCCAGTTCGGGCGTTTCTAAAATCGCTTCCATCAGAACCAGGCAGCTGCGCGAATCCTTGTGCTTGGCCAGATTGAGCAGCGCGCGGCTCACCGGCGGATCGCGGCGGAAACGCTCCGCGCCCTGAATCAGCCAGAGATCCAGCGTGTCTTCCGCGGCGCTTACGTCCGATATGAGTTCGTTGTGGAAGCCCTCAGGATCGTCGACTAAATATCCGGGGTGGACATTGAAAAATTTTGCCAGCAGCAGCCGCGTCTTGTTGGTAAGGTGTGGACGCGCGCCATTCTCAATTTGCGAGAGATAGCTCTGGCTGATCTTCATCTTCAGCTCGCGAGTGACCGCTTTTACCACTTCTTGCTGGGTCATCTCGCGTCCGAAGCCGCGAAGATTGCCTTCCATCAGGCGGAGGTAGCGTAATTTTTCTCCAAGTTTCATATCGCTAATCGCAATAACCATATTACGATTAGCGATATGCGT
>JBARNL010000150.1:0-6394 GCA_049802955.1 Candidatus Angelobacter sp. | reverse complement strand
TAGAGACGTAGCATGCTACGTCTCTACCGCACGCACCCTATCTTTTCGCCGCATTCTCGTCAGTCACCAGCAATCTCACCACCGCATCAATGGCCGCCAGCGCTTTGCTTGCAAGCAGATTATGGTTGTTGCAGAAAATAGAAAACACAACTCGTTTGCCTGTCTGCGTCTGGCCGTAGCCGGAAAGCGCATTCACATGGCTTAACGATCCTGTTTTGGCGTGGACCAGTCCAACAGCGGGCGTTTTCTGAAAGCGGTCGGATAATGATCCATCTACGCCGCTTACCGGCAGCGACTCTTCAAACGACGCTCCCCAGGGCTGCCGTGCTGCATAGATCAGCAACTGCACCGTGGCAGCGGGGGTGACCAGGTCGCGGCGGGAAAGGCCTGAGCCATCGAGAAAACTAAATTCATCATCTTTAAGTCCGGCCTGCAACAAAAACTGTTTCACTGCGGCAATGCCGCCTTCAAACGATCCGCCATATCCGCGCAGCTTGCCCGCCAGCCGCAACGCCAGCTCGGCATGCAGGTTCTCGCTCGTCTTGTTGATTACGCGGATGTCATCCAGCAGCGGCGCAGAAATATGTTCGGCCAGAACCTTGGTGGGAGGCGCTGGATTGAGATCGGGCGGCTCCTGCGGCACTGCGAGTTGAGGCACAGGAGGATTAACTGTTGAAGATGCCCCTGCCCGTGCGGCTGGCGGGCTTAGTAGATGAGGAATCTGTTGGTCAAAGAACTGCGCGCCTTCTCCGTGCCGTGCCCGCGCCTTACCGCGAATAGTAATGCCGCGCCGCTCCAGCATGGTACGGAACAACTGGGCCACAAAATCTGCCGGGTCTTCAATCGACATTGGCTCTTTCATGCCTGAGTCGCCCAGCGGCAGAGATCCCCAGAGCACAATTTTTTTTGATCCCGGATCGCGATGTAGGCCGACGCGCTTCGGCACTCCCACAGCCGAGGTCACAACCCGATTATCCAACTCGTAATAGCTGGTCTCGGGCTCCACGGTGATGACGGCTTTATCTCCCGGATGCTCGCCCGGCATAACGTTGACAAACACTACGTTGTCATTGAACGTCAGCGCGGAAACCGGCGCGCCGTCGATCCATTGCAGATCGTCCCACGCCCAACCTTCAGCGTAAGGCTCAAAGGCGTAAAAAGTATCGTCGCCGATCAGGTCGCCATCCACAATCTTCAGGCCGTTGCGCGCCACCTGGTCTGCCATTTCTTCAAGGATCTGCGTATGCGGAGGTGTCCGCTGCGTCTTCAGTGCGTAAGGCAAAACACGTCCGGAGATGTTGGGATCGCCCCGCCCAATGATGACCAGGTCCCCGAGCAGTCTGCCGTTGTCGTCAATTTTTCCTTCGGCCTCCACCGTGGTGTGAAAACGATAATCCGGCCCGGCGATGGCCAGCGCGGCAGCCGTAGTAAAAAGTTTGGCGTTTGAAGCAGGAAGAAAAAGCTGGCCAGAATTTTGCGAGTAGAGCGCCTTGCCCGTCTCGAGATCGACCACATCAACGCCCCATTGTGCGCGGTTAAGCGGCTGCTGGCTGAGAACAGCGGCAATGTCTTTGCTTAAATCTTTTTTAGGCGCGGGCTTTTTCTCTGCGGCGGCGGAGAGTTGAAGGGACAGGAGCACGACCAGCGCACACAGCGCTGTTGTTGAACGAGGAAGCATGGGGTTGCGGGAAATTATACAATCGCCGCCATGCAGAGATCTGGCTTTCAATGGCGGCTGCGCACGCGCACCCTGGAACTCGGCCCCCGCACGCTGGTGATGGGCATCTTGAACGTCACGCCGGATTCGTTTTCTGATGGCGGCAGGTTTCTGGCGCGCGATCACGCCGTGGCCCATGCGCTCAAGATGCTGGACGAAGGCGCTGACCTGCTCGATATGGGCGGTGAATCCACGCGGCCCGGAACGCCTGTGGCGGAGAGCGGCATTCCTGCGGCGGAAGAGCTGCGCCGCATCCTGCCCGTGATTGAAGACGTGCTGCGCGAGCGGCCCCGCGCCATTCTCTCCGTGGACACCTACAAAGCCGAGGTAGCGCGCGCCGCAGTGAATGCCGGATGCGAGATTGTGAATGACGTGAGCGCCATGCGTTGGGACGAGCAGATGGCCGCAGCCGCCGTGGAACTGAATTGCGGCGTGATTCTCATGCACACGCGGGGGCGTCCGCAGGAGTGGCGCAATTTGGAGCCCTCAGCCGATATTGTGACTGAGGTAAAAACCGAGCTGCGCGAATATGCGCAGGCCGCGCTGGCGCAGGGAATCGCTAAAGATCACATCATGCTCGATGTCGGCATCGGCTTTGGCAAAAAGTTTGATCAGAACTATCCGCTCCTCGCGGGTCTGGACCAATTGCAGGACCTCGGCTTTCCTCTGCTGGTTGGGACTTCAAGGAAATCCTTTATCGGGCGCACGCTGGCTATTGACGGTAAAGATGCGCCGTCCGATCAGCGCCTGTACGGCTCGCTCGCCGCTGCAACGGCTTCAGTCCTGAAAGGCGCGCACGTGGTGCGAGTGCATGATGTAAAGCCCGCTGTGGAAGCGGTAAAGATTGCGGATGAGATCATGCGGTTTACTAAATGATTGGATTTTTCTGGGAGCAGCTTCTATGCGCTTTATCAAATAGGGCGTCATCCTGAGATCCCGTCCATGAGGGCGCGCCGTCTTCAGCGCCCGAATAGGGGCGAGGGACCTTTTGGTTTGGCAGGTAGACGCAAGATCTCTCAGGGCTACTCGCCCGCTGATCTGCCCATTTTCTCCAAAAGCGGGCGTGAATGGCGCCCTGAAAGCGCGGGCCTCGCTTATGCTCTTCGAGATGACGTTTGTAAATGGTTTGAATAAGGGAAAAAATTCAAACTGAACGACTACCCCGCTCCAGTTCCTTGCATAGATAGATGATCTGTCCGGTGTGATGAGAAATGTGCGCGGCGCAACGCAGGATGGCGGTGAAGCGATCGCCGCAATCTTCGAAACCTTTAGCTGTGTACGCAGCCGACCAATCTTGCTCGGATTGCTTTTGCAACACTGTTGCCACAGTGGCAATCGCCGCGTCAAACTTCGCCACCAGCTCCGCCTTTGGATGATGGATTGTATCGCTAAATTCCAGTGGCCTGTTGCGCACGTATCCTGTCTCGCCCATCTCCGCGCCGATGTAATAACTGAGGTTGCCGGTCAGATGCAGCAGCAGATGGCCAATGCTGTTGCCGTAAGCATAAGGCCGCGTCCATATCTGCTCATCAGTTAGCAGTTCAAGCAACGCATGTATTTTCTGCGCTGCTTCACGGTAATTACGCTCAAAGTCGCGGACTAGAGTAATGTTGAGGTCGCTCACGGACGCGATTCTAACAAAGTCCGGCGCACGCTGTTTAGGATAGAATTTTCTATTTGCAACTAACCCCCAACCCGCACAGAAGGGCCGTGTCTTCCTCATGGACTCGATGTCCTTCATTTTCCGCGCTTATCACGCCATGGCGCGGCAGCGGCCTATGTCCACAAAAAAGGGCGTGCCCACCGCCGCGACCTACGTTTTCGTGAATATGCTGCGCAAGCTGCGCGCAGACTTCAATCCGGAATACCTGGCCGCAGTATTCGATGTCGCCGGTCCAACGTTCCGCGACGAGCAGGCCAAAGCCGTCACCTCCGTCCGCAAGTTCGATATCAAGACGCAGACTTTCAAGGATGTCGACTACCTGGGCTACAAGGCGCAACGCAAGGAGATGCCGCACGATCTCGTCCAGCAGGTGCCTTACATTCGGCGCGCGCTGGAGGCTTACCGGATTCCTATTCTTGAGTCGCAGGGCTTTGAGGCCGACGACGTGATTGGCACGCTGGGCCGCAAGGCCGCTGCCGAGGGATATCAGGTATTTGTCGTCTCCAGTGACAAGGACATGCTGCAGTTGGTGAACGACAAAGTCTGCGTGCTGAATCCGCCCAAAGATAATTTGATTTGCGACGCGGATAAAGTCGAAGAAATTCTGGGTGTCCGCCCGGAGCAGGTAATTGACGTGATGGCGCTGCGCGGCGACTCCATCGATAACATTCCCGGCGCGCCGGGCATCGGCGACAAGGGTTCGGTCGAGATCATCAAGCGCTTCGGCACGCTGGAAAATGCGTTGGACCACGCTGAAGAAGTGGAGCGCAAGACTTATCGCGAATCGCTGCTCAACAATAAAAAAGACATTCTGTGGAGCAAGCAAATGGTCACGATTGACCAGAATGTGGACATTGCTCTTGATCTCGATAAGATGATTGCCGGCGAACCGGACATGGATGCGCTCCGCTCTCTTTTCAGCCAACTTGAGTTCACGACGCTGCTCAAAGAACTGGTGCCGGTGATGGAGGTGCGCGAAACCGAATATCGCGAATTGAAATCTCTAAATGAACTGAAAATGCTGGCCAAGGCAAAAGGTCCACTGTCGATTGCGTTCGAGTTCACCGCCGCACCAAAGCCAAAGATCGAAGAAGAAGAGCCCATAGAAGGCGATCGAAAATCCGGCGATCTGCTCTTTGATGGCCCGCCAGCGCCGGAAGTGAATGCTCGTGCGCCGCTCAAGCTTGCTCTTTCCGCTGAACCCGGCAAAGCGTTTACCGCTGTTCTTGGCGATGATGAGATTTCCGCGGAACTGAAAAAGCTGCTCAGTGATCCCAAGGTTCCCAAGGCCGTTCATGACTACAAATCCGCGCTGCGCCAGCTGGAAGCGCATGGCGTAGAGCTTGCCGGCGTTCTTGACGAGCCGATGTTGTATTCCTACATCATCAATCCCACGTACACAAACCACTCGCTGGGGGAGATTGCCGTTCGCAGCTTCAACCTCAAGCTGTCATTGGCTGTGCCGGAAGCGGCGGATGTGACCGGTCGCATCTCTCCCGTGCTGCGTAAAGAAGTTGAAGCCGCCGGGCAGATGCCTCTTTATGAACAGATTGACCTGCCTCTGGCTCCGGTGCTGGTGCGCATGGAGGAGGCCGGCGTAAAGATCGACCGGCAAATGCTGGGCACGCTGTCCATTGATCTGGAAACGCAGTGCAACGCCAAGGCGCGTGAGATCCATGAGAAAGCCGGGGTCACGTTCAACATCAATTCGCCCAAGCAGCTTGGGGACGTGCTTTTCAACCAGCTCAACCTGCCCAAGCCGATCAAATATGGCAAGGGCAAAACAATTTCTACTGCCGTTGACGTGCTGGAAGAGCTTTCTGAAACGCATGAAGTTCCGCGCCTGGTGCTGGATTATCGCCAGCTCTCAAAGCTCAAGAGCACATATGTTGACGCGCTGCCGGTGCTGATCGACCCCAAGACAGGGCGTGTGCACACCACCTTCAACCAGACTGGCACCACAACGGGACGGTTGTCATCGACCAACCCCAATCTGCAAAACATTCCTATCCGCACGGAACTGGGCCGCGAAATTCGCGCAGCATTCATCGCCGAGCCGGGCTACTCGCTGCTTTCAGCGGATTACTCGCAGATTGAGTTGCGTCTGCTGGCTCATTTCTCTGAAGATCCGCTGCTGGTTGAGGCGTTCCGCAAGGGCGATGATATTCATCGGCTCACCGCTTCACAGGTTTTTGGCGTGCCGCCCATGCTGATTGACGCTGAGCATCGCCGCCGCGCCAAAGCGGTAAATTTCGGGATTGTCTATGGACTTTCAGCCTTCGGCCTCTCGCAGCAGTTAGGCATCGACCAGCGCGAGGCCAAAAAGTTTATCGACGCTTACTTTGAGAAGTATGCCGGCGTGCGCCGCTACATTGATCGCATGCTGGAAGAAACACGCAAAGAGCAGAGCGTTAAAACACTGTTCGGCCGCACGCGTCCCATCCCGGACATCAACAGCAAAAATGCAAATATGCGCGGCTTTGCCGAGCGCACCGCCGTGAATACTCCGTTGCAAGGCACCGCCGCTGACCTGATCAAGCTGGCCATGATCCAGATTGATGAAGAGCTGCGCTCGCGCAAACTGAAGAGTCGCATGCTTTTGCAGGTACACGACGATCTATTGTTTGAAGTGCCGGAAAATGAAATCGAGCTGATGCGCGGGCTGGTGCGCGAAAAAATGGAAAGCGTGCACCAACTCAGCGTCCCATTGCTGGTGGAACTTGGCGTGGGACCTAATTGGCGAGACGTGAAGTAACGTAAAAAAATGCTTTTCGTTATTGATGCTGGGCCGCCCTAAGAGATATCGTCATTCCGAGGGCCGTAAGCGAGCACAAGCTTTCCTCATTGTGCGAGCAGGACCGAGGAACCTTTTGTTTTTCCTCCATCGCAAACGCAAGGTCCCTCATCCGTCCTCGTGCGCTGATGAAAGCGCGCCCCTCATTTACAGGGTTCGGGATCACGAGAGATCGGCCCGCGCCTACGCAAAGGACATTGACGCAAGCAGACTCTAGTCG
>JBARNL010000149.1:0-4831 GCA_049802955.1 Candidatus Angelobacter sp. | reverse complement strand
CAACCACGGCAGTCACGCCCCATTTGTTGCGAAACCAGTTCAGCACCGCTTCGTCATTCTTTGTCCTGCTGACGTTGGCCCTGAGTTCGCGAATCATCTGATCGGAATTGGGGCAGCCTACGTGGTTACACTTCAGCAGCATCTGCGTGCAACCGCAGGTGCACATTATTTTGCCGCCCAGGTTCTGGAACCGCGCTTCTTGATTGTCAGCCCCCATCAGCAAAACCAGCGCGCAGGGACGCAGCAGAGCTTTTAATATTTTCTTCACTTGCCTGCACCCGCGGGATACATGCCCCGCTCTTCCATCTGGGCTACAGCCACTGTGCTTCGGACGGGCACGCTGACGGCCGCGGCGTTCGGTATCAGCGCCATGCCGGTCCCCATTACGATTACAAGGACGCCGATCCAAATCCAATTCACCAGCGGATTGATGATGATCTTGATAATGGGATGGTCGGTATCAGGATTTCGCCCTTCATAGACGACGTAAAGATCTTCACGCAGGGTGGAGTGGTTCGCAACGATATGGACTGGCTGTCCGCCACTGGCTTTAAAGAAACGCTCTTCAGGATTAAGCCGGGTGAGGAATTTACCGTTTTTGTAAACGTCAAGCAATGCCGCTTGCGAACTGTAATTGGCATTATCGTCATCAGTGTATTCTTCGCCTACAACCGTGTAAGAGCCGATCTGGACTCTATCGCCTTTGCCAATTTCCTGTTCTTTATCCTGGTTAAAGGCCGCTCCGGCCAGCCCAATCACCACCAGCACAACGCCGAAGTGGACAACGTAGCCGCCATAACGGCGCATATTGCGGCGCGATAGCTGATAAATCCCGGCGAACAAGTTGGTCTGCAGTTTGTTCTTCCAGACGATGCCGCCGCGAATGAACTCGGATGCAACGGTGGCGATAACCAGCGTGCTCAGGCAGAACGCCATCATGGCGTAGATCTGGCCCATATCCGTCCAGAAGCGGACGCCATTCTTATACAGCACAAAGCAGGTAATGACCTCAATCAGTAGGGCTGCCGTTGCCGGTATGACAAAGTTCCGTTTGATGCTGCCAACCGAAGTGTTGCGCCACGCCAGTAGAGGCCCGACGCCGGTCAGGAAGATCAAGGCAAGCCCGATTGGGACCATAATCTTGTTATAGAAGGGAGCGCCGAGGTTCATTTTTACGTCGCGCACCAACTCAGACAAGATGGGGAACAACGTGCCGCACAGCACGGCAAAACACGCCCCCAGCAACAGCAGATTGTTGAACATGAAGCTGGATTCGCGCGAGACCAGCGATTCAAGTTTATTTTCAGAGCGCAGATGGTCGCGGTTCCGGATGTAAAAGACCAGGCAAACCGCAAAGATGATGGCCAGAAACCCGGAGAACCAGTTACCGATGCTGGATTGCGCGAATGAATGTACGGAACTCACAATGCCGCTGCGGGTCAGGAAGGTTCCCAAAATCGAGAGCATAAAGGTGATGAAGATCAGCCAGACGTTCCATACCTTCATCATGCCGCGTTTTTCCTGCATCATGACCGAATGCAGGAATGCGGTCGTGGAAAGCCAGGGGAGCAGGGAAGCGTTTTCTACCGGGTCCCATCCCCAGTATCCGCCCCAGCCCAGGACGGCGTAAGCCCAGTGCGCGCCCAGTGCGATGCCGAAGGTAAGAAACAGCCATGCCACCATGGTCCAGCGGCGGGTAATGTGTATCCATTTCTCGCCGGGATAGCGCATAATGAGCGCTGCCAGCGCAAACGCGAATGGAACTGAGACGCCAACGTAGCCGAGATAGAGCATCGGGGGATGGATCACCATCTCAGGATATTGCAACAGCGGATTCAGTCCGTTGCCGTCGGCAGCCAGACGGTCCATGATGCCAAACGGATTAGCGACGAAATTAACCAGGATTAAAAAGAAAATCTGGATCGCCGCCAAAACCATGGACGCCATAGCCACCAGGCGCTGGTCCACTTTGTGGCGCAAGCGCAGCACAAAGCCATATGCGGAAAGCAGGAGCGCCCAGAAAAGAATCGAGCCTTCCTGCCCAGACCATAAAACTGCGAACTTGTAAGGCGCGGAGAGAGCACGATTGGAATGATGCAGAATGTAAGCGACGGAAAAATCGTCAGTAAGCGCGGCATATACCAGCGCGCCAGCCGCCACCAGAACAGCAATGAATGAGGCCATGCCGGCGCGGCGGGCCGTTTCCGCCAGCCGGTAACCAACCGCATCTTTACGGACGGCTGCGATGACTCCGGCCACAAAACAGTAGCCGGCCAGCGCCAAAGCGAATAAGAGACAAAAGCTTCCTAGTAATGGCATTGTCAGGAGCTTAATATGGTTTCACGCCAACTGCAATGATTCAATCAGGCGGGGGCCTTAAGATTCAGCGCGGATTTCGCTAGGGCGATTAAGTCCTCTGGATCACAGGGTTTTACCCGAAAAATGACGTTCAATCCGGCATATTCAGCATCGGCATCTGGCAGGCCGCTGATCACGATTACCGGGACTTCCTGGTTAAAAGACCGAAATTGGCGGACGAATTCCACGCCATCCATGTCCGGCATCAGGTGGTCAGTGATGACCACGCCGATTTTCGCCCGCCCGGCGTCACTGCGCAGCAAAGCCAAAGCGCTTTGTCCCTTGGTGGCGACATGGCTTTCAATCTCAGCCTTGCGCAGCACCAGCTCACGCACCGTGAGCTGAGCAATATTATCGTCCAGCAAAAGGGCCTGTTTCATGCGGGCTACGCGCTTTTGTCCCTTCGGTATTTCGCCAGGACTTCAGCCTCGGCCCGTGCCCAATCTTCGTGGTGAAATCCTTCCAAACGCCCACGCTGCTCAAAAAGCTCATAAGCGCGGATACGGATCTCTTCTTCGATTCTCTCGTCGCCTGAAGATCTGTGGTCAGCGTGCTGGAATGTACGATTGCCGGTTTCAGCGGCGTTGGAACCCTGCCCAATGGGGGTGACAGTGGATTTTGGCTCTCCTTGGTTTGCAGACGTGGTCTTGCGCGGTTTATTAGATGCTTTTGTTGCCATGCTTTTCTCTTGCTCCCTCAGCTCCGGAAATGTTGATTTATGAACGAGAGCGGCGTTCCAGTAATTATAAAAGAATCTGCGGCGGCTTGTGAGCAGGCACAAATAAAAATTGAGGATATCGCTGCATCGCCGCGCAAGAAGGATTAAGTGTTTTGCGCGATTGATCTCGTGACGGATGAATATTGTGTGGGATGAAATCTTTGGGCGGTAATGATGAAGCCGGTAAAAGTTGATGCCGCAAATTGGCGTACCGTTGGCATTCGCACCGGCGTGCAATAATCCGCCGCGTACAAATTTAAAATTTGATGAATTTTAAATTTTTGATGGATCGATGCGAGTCAGCGGGGCGTGAATTTTCCGGTCATACGGAGCTTTGTTATACTGCATAAGCCCCCAAACAAAAACGTGGCGCTATCGTCTAGGGGTTAGGACGTGAGATTCTCAATCTTAAAACCCGGGTTCGATTCCCGGTAGCGCTACCAAATGAGTTTTATCGGGGATATTTGCTTGTAAGAGACTGAACATCAAGCTAGTTGCTTCGGTTCGATAAACTCCGTCCTCATAATAAACTCCTTGAGGGAATAAAACCTGCTGGAGCCGCTGTTTACCTGCTCGTCATGATGTTGTTCGCGAAGTCCATTAAGCCTTTTGAAAGTGCGGAGTAGCAATGTGAAAAAAATGACTCACGAATTTACGGCTTCCCGTTGGACTCAGGACAATCGCCTGTTTCCGGCCACTCTCACAATTACTGATGATCTGGTGACACTGGCGCGGCGCGATTTCTTTGGATTGACGGAACGTTCAATACCTCGCAATCAGGTGTCGTCTGTTACCGTGAAAATCACCGCGTATTTCGCGGGTGTGCGGATTGAATCTTCCGCATCCAAAGACATTGCCTGTTACGGCTTTAGTAAAGAAGATGTGCTGAAGATACGTGAATTGCTTAAACCCAAGGTAGGGAGCGGGAATTAAGAGACAGATGCGGTATTGCTCTCACAGCTTCTCTTCTTGCCTTATTCGCTGATCATCCCCTGCCGTGCGAGTCTGTTAACACATCATTTTTTTGCCCTAGAATACAGAACGTGTCGGACTTCCCGAAGATGAGGTTATTCTTGAATACTGCAATGCCAGAACCGGCCTTGTCTACTCGGGTTTGCAACTCAATAAGTTCTTCATGCGTTATGGATCCCTCCCGGCGAGAGACGTTTCGTACAGCCCAAGAGCCTCTTTTCAAATTCGTTCCAACTTTGAAAGTTACATCTCAGAGTCTCACCGCCGTCACCGGGATGGGCTTTTAAGAGGTACCCAATGTACTCTTCTTGCATGCGTTGAACAGTTAGCGTATATGTTGGTTCCTTCATGGCTCATCCTCCCCTTGGGAAGCTTAACACCTCAAATTTGTCCCTAAAATGTCGTTTGGAAGCATTTGGCTTCCGCCCCCTCTTCATAGGCTATTTGATTCGATAGATGCATTTACGGGCGGAACCCCGAGTAATGCCAATTCCTCAAAAGATGAAACCCTTATAACTCTCTGTGTGTAAAGCCGCTTATGCTGCCAGCAGTGAATTGTAGACATCAATAAATCCGGTATTCGGAGAGCGATGAGGTAGGAAAAAGGCACTTGCATAGTGTTGAGAAAGTGTGGACAACTCACTCAGCCACAAGATTTAGAACAGTACTAGCGCATGACGGCTAATCAGTGCTGCGCCCTACCATGCAACTCTCAGCCAGCTCAAAATTTGCTACAGCGGAGGGGGCTGGGGCTTCTGCAACGCGCCGGTAGCACCTTAATGA
>JBARNL010000148.1:0-6061 GCA_049802955.1 Candidatus Angelobacter sp. | reverse complement strand
AGCATGAAGGATGTGCTCTTGTGGGCGGAAGGCGAACCGCCCAGGCCCGGTCCAAGGCGTATTGGCATACATACCTCGACTGCTGGCGGGGTTGAAATGGCCGCCGAGCGGGCCTACCGGCTGGGAGCGAATACGTTCCAGATCTTCTCTTCCAGTCCCCGGCAATGGCAGCCATACTCGCTGGCATCTTCGCAGTGTGACGCCATGCGCGGCTTGCGAGAAAAATATGGCATCGGCCCCATGGCGATCCATAGCAGTTACCTGGTGAACCTGGCCAGCGCCACGCCGCAATTTCATCGCAAGTCGGTCAAGGCCTTTCGCGGAGAACTGGAACGCGCGCTGGCCTTGTGCGCTGAATATCTGGTGCTTCACCCGGGATCGTTTCGCGGTCGCAGCCGCGACGAAGGATTGGAGTTAGTCGCACGCTCCATTGCCGAAGCGGCTGAGGGTCTGGAACTGGAGAAGTCGAACCTCCGCGTTCTGATTGAAAATACGGCGGGCTCGGAGTTTTCGTTGGGTGGATCGTTTGATCAGGTGGCGCATCTTTTGCAGTACCTGCGGCCGGTTTGTCCGGTCGGCGCCTGCATCGACACATGCCACACGCATGTTTCCGGCTATGACATTGTTTCCGACACCGGCTGGTATGAAACCATGCAGAAGCTGGATGAGACCATCGGATTGAAGAATGTGATGGTCTGGCATTGTAATGACGCGAAAGACCCCCGCGGTTCACGGCGCGACCGCCATGAGCACATTGGCAAAGGCACAATCGGTCTGGAACCGTTCCGCCGATTGTTGAACGATCCGCGCACGGAGCATGCGGCGTTCATCGCGGAAACGCCAATTGAAGAGCCCCGCGACGATTTACGTAATATAGAAACGTTAAAGGGATTGGTTGATGAGGATCGGCAGCATAAGCAACGAAAAAAAGCGTGACGAATAAAATGGTGGACGTAGAGAGGTAGCATCGCTACGTCTCAAACTATGCGTTTATAACACTCTTTCGGAGATAGGATTTAAAATCAAAGGCAAAGATGTCCGACACGAAAATCGAAATCCCCGCCAACCAACCCGAGCAGCGCGAGCTTCGCTACGAACCGCAGCGCATTGAAGAAAAGTGGCACGCCCGGTGGGAATCTAATCCCGCGCTTTACGCGGCGGAGCCGCACACCAGCAAGCGCAAGAAGTATTACGTGCTGGAGATGCTGCCATACCCCTCCGGCGCGCTCCACATGGGTCACGTGCGTAATTATGCCATTGGCGACGCGCTCGCCCGCTTTATGTGGATGAGTGGCTACAACGTGCTCCACCCCATGGGTTGGGACGCCTTCGGTCTTCCGGCGGAAAATGCCGCCATCAAGAACAACGTTCCTCCTAAAGATTGGACGCTCCGCAACATTGCGCACATGAAGGCGCAGATGAAGCGGCTCGGCTTTGCCTATGACTGGTCGCGCGAAGTCACAACATGTCTTCCCGAATACTACAAATGGAACCAGTGGTTCTTCTTAAAGCTTTACGAAAAAGGTATGGCCTATCGCAAGAAGAGCCGGGTGAACTGGTGTCCGGAATGCGCCACCGTGCTTGCGAATGAACAGGTAGTTGATGGCTGCTGCTGGCGGCATGAAGAAACGCAGGTGGAAACGCGGGATCTGGAGCAGTGGTTCGTCAGGACCACGAATTATTCTGACGAACTTCTTGCCGGGCTCGACAAGCTTGAAGGCTGGCCGGAAAAAGTGCGCACCATGCAGCGCAACTGGATCGGCCGCAGCGAAGGCGCGTTGGTGGATTTCAAAATCGATCGCGCCGTTTCCTCCGGTGACAAGATCACTGTCTTTACCACCCGCATTGACACTATTTATGGAGCGACATCTATCCAGCTTGCCCCGGAGCATCCCATCGTGGCCGAATTGGTAGGCAACGATCCTCTTTTGCACTCCAAGGTGGAAGACCTTATCCGCGAACAGAGTCGTGCCAGAGAAGCCGGTGAACTCGGCGCGATCGAAAAGCATGGCGTCTTTACCGGACGCTACGCCTGTAATCCGTTCAACCAGGAACAGGTGCCCATTTGGGTGGCCAACTACATTCTGATGGACTACGGCACCGGCGCAATAATGTCAGTTCCCGCGCATGACGAACGCGATTATGAATTCGCTCAGAAGTATGGCTTGGAAGCGCGCATCGTGATTTTGCCCCGCAGAGTTGGCCAACCTCCTGCTCCCGGAGAGCCTGAACCGCCTGTACTTCCTTACACAGAGAAGGACAGCTTGCTCATCAACTCGGGCCCGTTCAACGAGCTTTCCAATCAGGAAGCCATAGAGAAGATGACTGCCTATGCGGAGAAGGGTGACTTTGGCAAGCGCACCGTGACCTATCGCTTGAAGGATTGGGGCATTTCCCGCCAGCGCTATTGGGGCACGCCCATCCCGATGCTTTATTGCGAGCAATGCGGCGTATTGCCGGTGCCTGAGAGCGACCTCCCAGTCCTGTTGCCGGACAATGTTGATATCACGTTGCAGGGTGGGTCTCCGCTGGGACGCGTGCCTGAATTTGTGAATGCCAAGTGTCCGAAATGCGGCGGCATTGCCCGCCGTGAGACGGACACCATGGACACGTTCGTCGATTCTTCCTGGTACTTTTACCGCTATACCAACGCGCATCTCGCGGACCGTCCGCTTGATACCGCAACCGTCGGTTACTGGTTTCCCATAGACCAGTACATTGGCGGCGTTGAACACGCAATTTTGCACCTGATCTATTCGCGCTTCTGGACCAAGTTCATGCGCGATCTTGGGATTGTTCGCAATGATGAACCAGCTACCCGTCTCTTTACCCAGGGCATGGTCATTAAAGATGGCGCAAAGATGTCCAAGAGCAAAGGGAACGTGGTTTCACCCGATGAGATGGTAGCCAAATTCGGCGCGGATTCCACGCGCATGTATTCGCTTTTCGCTACGTCTCCTGATCGCGAGCTCGACTGGCAGGAAGCCGGCGTTGAGGGCGTGCATCGCTTTCTTGGCCGGGCATATCGATTCGTGATGCGCAACGCCGGAGCCGCAGACAAAAGTTCATCCGGCAATCGTGCTGGTTACGCCGCCTCTGGGCTTTCACCCAAAGCGCGTCAGATTGAGCGCAAGCTTCACCAGACCATCAAGCGCATCTCTGAAGATTTTCAGGGTCGCTGGCACTTCAACACCTCGGTGGCGGCGATCATGGAATTCGTCAATCAGCTTTATGCTGCGGAAGATGAAATCAGTTCCGGGAATTTTCCCGCCGCATTGCTGGCCGATGTCCAGCGCCGTCTTGTGCTCTTGCTGGCTCCGTTCGCGCCGTACCTTGCCGCCGAATTATGGGAAGTTCTGGGCGAAAGGGAAAGCATTCTCCGCTATCCCTGGCCCGTTTACGATCCTGCTTTGGCCAAAGAAGACGAGATCACTTACGCTGTCCAGGTGAACGGCAAGCTTCGTAGCCACGTGGTCTTTCCAGTCGACACGCCGGAAGACGCTGTGCGTGAGCGTGTGCTTGCCGACGAAAAAGTGCGTGCCGCCACCGATGGCAAACAGGTCGCCAAGGTAATTGTTGTCCCAGGCAAGCTCGTTAACGTGGTAATCCGATGACCAAAGTGAAAACACAAGATGTCTAGGCCGCCCAACCCCATCACGCAGGGTCTCCGCGCTGTCACTCGCGACCCCGCAATTTTTCTTGTCGAAATTCTCTGGCGGTGGTCATTCGCGCTTCTGGCCTGCGTGTTAGTCGTTGGCGTCGGGTTGATGCTTCTTGGCCCATTGCACATTGGGCACGCATGGGACACAGCCTGGCGCAGCCGCGATCCGCAACAAATGGCCCAGTTGTCAGTCGCGGTTTGTTTCCTTTTGGGAGTCAAAGTAATCGTCATTGCGGCCATCGCCCTACCACTGGCAATCGCGCTGCTCTGGAGCATCCTCTCCGCCCTGGGCCGTTTTGTTACGGTCAAGCGTCTTCGCGAGGAACTTACATCGTTGCGCTTGGGCAGCATCTTTGTGCTTCAGCTCCTCCGTGCCTTTATCGGCTTATTTTGCTGCCTATTGTTGTTTGCCGCCACATTCGGCGAAGCCCTTATCGCCACTCGCGGCCCTCAGCCGGACCTGCTGCTTTATTACCTCATGGTGATGCCATCGGTTGTCGTGATCGGCGCTCTTTGGCTGACGTTTAACTGGTATCTTTCTCTGGCGGCATTTTTTGGCCGCGAAGGGCAAAGCTTTCGCGGCGCTCTGCGCCAGGCCCGCCAAACTATCCGCCATCAGCGTCCTGATTTTGCTGGGACCGGTTTCGTCTTTCTGCTATTCCGCCTCGTCGTCCTGCTGATTGCCACGGCTATCTGCGGCCTCACTTCCGGCATGATTGGATCTTCGCCGCAGGGCTATTTCGTTCTGCTGATGATTGTTTCATTGGCATACTTTGCCATTGCGGATTTCCTTTATATGGCCAGAATGGCGGCGTATCTCGCGCTGGCTGCGGCTCATGTGGATTCTGCCGCCGGCCCCACACTTGTCGCGACTTCCTCTGCTTTACCTGTTGAGAACACGCCGACTCTCTGATTTACCTTTACACGCTGGCGCGAATCGGAAATAATTGTTCGTGGAAGAACAATCCATCGTCATTCTCGACTTCGGTTCGCAATACACGCAGCTCATTGCGCGCCGTATCCGCGAACTCAAAGTATTTTCCGTTGTCCTGCCCTGTACCGCTCCGCTGAGTGAAATCCAGAGCTACCGGCCTGTCGGCATTATTCTGAGCGGAGGCCCATCTTCCGTTTACGATCAGGACGCGCCACCCGCCGATGACCGTGTGCTCGCTCTCGGGCTACCGGTGCTTGGCATCTGCTACGGCTTGCACTTTATAACGCATAAGCTCGGAGGCAAAGTCCGTCCTGGGCCAAAACGCGAGTACGGCCACGCGGAAATCAATGTCAAAGGCCAATCTCGGCTGTTTGAAGGCATGCCGCCTTCACTCAACGTCTGGATGTCGCATGGCGACGAAGCGCTTGAGCTGCCCACCGGCTTCAGCGTGGTTGCCCGCAGCAGCAACGCGCTGGCTGCTATGGAAAATGAATCGCAAAAGATATGGGCGGTGCAGTTCCATCCTGAAGTCCATCACACCAAGCGCGGCGTGGACCTGCTGCGCAACTTTGTAATCAATATCTGCGGCGCTCGCGGTGACTGGACGCCCCAGCACTTCATCGATGAAACCATTCGCCAGGTGCGCCAGACCGTGGGCGAGCAGGGAAGAGTTATCTGCGCGCTTTCCGGCGGCGTCGATTCCGCCGTCGCGGCCACATTGGTCGATAAAGCCATTGGCCGCCGGCTGATCTCCGTCTTCGTCAACAATGGCGTGCTGCGCAAAAATGAGTTTGAAAAAGTTCAGCAGAACCTGCGTGACCGCCTGGGACTGAACGTGGTCGCTGTTGATGCTACAGACCGTTTTCTAAACAAGCTTGCGGGCGTAATCGACCCCGAAAAGAAGCGCAAGATTATAGGAAATGAATTTATTGAGGTTTTCGATCAGGAAGCGCACCGACTGGAACAGCAGATCGGCAAAGTGGACTGGCTGGTGCAGGGAACGCTTTACCCGGACATCATCGAATCCCGCAGTGTGCGCGGCCCTTCACAGACCATTAAGTCTCACCACAACGTCGGCGGCCTGCCTGACAAGATGAAGCTCAAGCTCATTGAGCCCTTAAAGGACTTGTTTAAGGATGAAGTTCGCCGCATTGGCCGGGAAATGGGAATGCCTGAAGAAATCCTGCAACGCCAGCCATTTCCTGGTCCGGGGCTGGCCGTGCGGATTCTTGGCGAGGTGACCCCGGCTCGCATTGAGCTGCTTCAGGAAGCTGATGACATTGTGGTGAACGAAATCCGGCGTGCCGGCCTGTACACGCAGATCTGGCAGTCGTTCGCTGTCTTGCTCCCGGTGATGTCAGTGGGCGTGATGGGCGATCAACGTACATACGCTTATACCTGCGCTATCCGCGCGGTGCATTCTGAAGACGGCATGACCGCCGACTGGGTCCCGCTACCGTATGACG
>JBARNL010000147.1:0-7762 GCA_049802955.1 Candidatus Angelobacter sp. | reverse complement strand
CATGGGAACTGATCGGATCGCGGAATTGCTGGTCTATGCTCGTGGCCGCATTCCCTGGGTGCAGGCGAACTTGATCCTTACTGAGCGAGATGATCGCGCGGAGATTCACGGTTGGCAGGAAGCGTTGAAGTCGAAGGGCGTCTGGGTGAGTGAGCCAGTGCCGATGTTCCCGTTTCCGGGAAGCCCGCTGTATACCCAAACGTTTGCGGCCGCGCCGGATGACATGGCCTGGGAACGCGCCCATCGCCACTACACGTCACTGTTCGCCGGCAAAGGTTATAGCGACATTCAGGAGCAAGCGCCGCTGGCGATTGAGGAACTTGAAACATGCATATCTTAATCACCGCGGACACGCTGGGCGGCGTTTGGACATACACGCGGGAGTTGGTTACGGGGCTGGTGCGCCGTGGCGATCGGGTAACGCTCGTGAGCATTGGGGATATTCCCACCGCCGCGCAAACTCGCTGGATGGACGGCTTGGCGAACCTCGATTATCGGCCCACAGCGTTTAAGCTGGAATGGATGCTGGATTCCGAAGCCGACATGGAGGCTTCTTCGCAGTATCTCAAGACGATCATCGAGGAAAGCCGGCCAGATCTTCTTCATCTCAGCCAGTTTTATTATGGAGCTTTGCCGTGCGATGTTCCGCGCGTTGTGGTTGCGCACAGTGATGTTGTGAGCTGGTGGATGTCCGTCCACCGCCAGTTGCCGCCGGAAACCGAATGGCTGCGCTGGTATCGTCAGATCGTCACGCGTGGGCTGCGCGAAGCCACAACTGTGGTTGCGCCATCACGCTGGATGCTGGAACAAATTGAGCTTCATTACGGCAAGCTTGGCTCCGCTTCTGTAATTCATAATGGCCGTACCCCGGCTCTCTTTAATCCCTATATCAGCAAGCAGGAAACTACCGTTACCCTGGGGCGGCTCTGGGATAGCGGGAAAAACGTCTCGCTGCTGCTGAAGCGTGAAATGCCCGGATCGGTGCGCATCGTTGGTTGCGATCGTCATCCCGATTTGCAGAACCACTCCCTGGTGGCTGAAACAATCAGGCCAAACATTTCTCTTGATCCACAGCAGGATGAGCGGCAGATCACGCAGACGCTGGCGCGCGCAGGAATTTATGCTGCAACTTCACAGTATGAGCCGTTCGGTCTGGCGCCCGTGGAAGCGGCGCTTTCACGCTGCGCCATCATCGCCAGCGATATTCCTTCGTTCCGCGAACTCTGGGAGAACGCCGCAATTTTCTTCCGCAACAATGATCCGGACAGCCTGGCGGAAGCGCTGGAAAGCCTGCGGCGCGATCGAGATTTCCGTTTGAATCAGGGCAACAAAGCATTCCGCCACGCTCGGCAGCATTTCACGGCAGATCGCATGGTTGAAAGCTACAAAAGCCTTTACCAGAAATTGATTCCTGCGCAGGCGCTCAGCGCATGAGCCAGAAGCTTAATATCGCTTTGTTCGCGCACTCCGTTGTCTCTGACTGGAACCATGGCAACGCCCATTTTCTGCGCGGGTTGATGCGGGAATTGGTCCGGATGGGGCACACGGTGCGTTGCTATGAAGAGTTGAGTTCATGGTCGCTCACAAACCTGATGAAACAGGAGGGCGAGCGTGCCATTGAGGCCATTGATTCCTTCCGCCGCGCTTATCCCGAACTCGACATCCGTTTCTATAAATCTGGTGACGCCGAGTTCCCCCGGTTTCTCGAAGACGAATTGAAAGAAACTGATCTCGTTTTGTTGCACGAATGGAATGATCCGCAGGTTGTGAACCAGGTGCTCGCGTTGAAGAAGAAGTTCGGCTTCGTCGCGCTGTTCCATGATAGCCATCATCGCGCTCACACTCGAGCCGGTGAAATCCTTAAGTTCCATTTGCACCTGGTGGATGGCGTTCTCGCGTTTGGTGAAACTATCCGCCGCATATATGTTGAGGGCTTCGGCATAAACCGGGCATGGACTTTCCATGAAGCCGCCGACGTGGAGCAGTTCCATCCTCTCCAGCGCCGCAAAGAGATTGACGTTGTATGGATCGGCAACTGGGGCGACGATGAACGCGCCGCTGAGCTGGAAGAATTCCTGATCCAGCCGGCGCGGTCCCTGCCTGAACTGCGCGTGGTGGCACATGGGGTCCGCTATCCTGACCATGCGCTGCAAAAGCTGGTGAGCGCCAATGTTGAATATCGCGGCTATCTGCCTAATCTTTTTTCGCCGCAGGTCTATGCGGAAAGCGTGGTCACCGTGCATATCCCGCGCCGCGAATATGCGAATGGACTGGCCGGTATTCCCACCATCCGCGTGTTTGAGGCCCTGGCTTGCGGCATTCCGCTGGTTTGCTCGCCCTGGACGGACCAGGAAAACCTTTTTCGTCCCGGCGAAGACTATGTAGTAGTGCGCGATGGCGTTGAGATGACCGAGGAACTGCGGCATCTTCGCCGGGACGGCAAGGCGCGTTACCAGCTTGCCGAAAATGGATTGCAAACCATTCGTGAGCGCCATACGTGCGCGCACCGGGCACAGCAGCTCATGCAAATCTGCCAGGAGATCTCGCGATGAAGATTTTTGTTTTTGGCTCCAGCATCACCTCTTCCTACTGGAATGGAGCGGCCACCTACTATCGCGGCATTTATAAGCAGCTTCACGCGCTGGGACATCAAATCATATTTGCCGAGCCGGATGCGTATGGCCGCCTGCAAAACCGCGACACCGGCAATTTCAGTTATGTGGATACCGTCGTTTACAAAGATGCTGAAGAAATTCCCGCGCTGCTGAAGCAAGCCGCCGAATGCGATCTGGTCATCAAGCACAGCGGCGTGGGTGTATTTGATGAACTGCTGGAGCAAAAAGTTCTGGAGTGCCAATCTGATAAGACCAGGGTTGCTTTCTGGGACGTGGATTCCCCGGCAACTCTGTCGCGTGTGGAGACTAATCCTGCTGACGCATTTCGCGCCTTAATTCCCGAATACGATTTTATTTTTACTTACGGCGGCGGCGAGCCGGTCATCGAACACTATGAGCGCCTGGGCGCTACCAATTGCCATCCTATTTACAATGCGCTTGATCCGGAAACGCACTATCCTGTCCCGCCAGACCCTGCTTTTGCCTGTGACCTGTTATTTGTCGGTCACCGCCTGCCCGACCGCGAGCGCCGCGTGGAAGAGTTTTTCCTTCGCGCCGCGGAGCTTGCTCCGGACTTCCAGTTCGCCCTGGGCGGAGAAGGCTGGGGCGGCAAGCAGCTTCCCGCGAACGTCCGCTGGATTGGGCACGTTGGCACGGGTGATCACAACCGCGTGAACTGCTCTGCGCGCATGGTGCTGAATATTAATCGCGACTCCATGGCTGGTGTTGGATTTTCACCGCCCACGCGGGTCTTTGAAGCCGCGGGCGCCGGAGCGTGCCTCATCACCGACCGTTGGACTGGCATCGAGCAGTTCTTTGTCCCGGAAAAAGAGATACTCGTCGCCGGCAGCGCGGAAGAAATTGTTTCCTGCTTACGGAACACTTCCCCGGCCAAGGCAAAGGAAATTGGCCAGCACATGCGCGTGCGGGCGTTGCGCGATCATACATACGCGCTTCGTGCTCAGGAAGTGGATGCCATTCTTGAAAATGTTCCGGCAGTATCCCCGGTGCGCTGAGTGATAGCTTTTTTGTTCCTGGCCACGAAATTCTTCTTGCCACAGGAACTGACGATGTAGTTCGTTAGATGTTGTTCGTTATTTGAAAAAGTTACGATGATTGCGAACTTCGGCGAATCGGCCGGGCTGCGCGCGACCATGTCCTAACCGTCCACACCAGTGAGGTCCGCGCCTGGGAATTTGAATGTGCTGTGGAAATCGCGACCAGTTCTGCCAGGCAAGCTGGCGCTTTGACCGCGATTTAGGTAAAAAATCTTTAGAACTAAACGTTCATTTCGCGCTAATCCGGCCAGGCTATTAAGCTCCAGCAAGAAAATGCTCTCAAAATTTTCTGCTGCTTGCGGAACTCAGGTTTTTCCTACCGCCAGAGTTGGATTGGGCATCTTAGTATTGTTCAAGCAAAAAGTATGAGAGTAGCCCTTATAGCGCCACCATTTATCTCAGTGCCTCCCAAGAAATACGGTGGCACAGAACTGTTCATTGCAGAATTGGCCCACGGACTCCAGCGCCGGGGAGTGGAGGTTATTGTCTACACCAATGGTGAATCCACGGTGGATGCGCCCATTCGCTGGATTTCCCCTGAGGGCGAGTGGCCGTTAAAACGTGAAGTGGAAACTTCATTAAAGGGATTAAACCATTTTGCCTGGGCCATCAAAGAGGCGACGGAAGAAGCCGATTTAATCCACGTGAACAGCGCTCCGGGCTTGAGTTTTTCCCGCTTTACTGATGTGCCCATGGTTTACACCGTGCATCACGCCTTCGACGAGTCGCTTGCGCGGTTTTATCAATCTTATCCGGATGTTTCCTACGTCACGATCAGTGATTTTCAGCGGGAAAAGCTCAGCATGCCGCACATGAGGACGATTCACCACGGAATCGACCCCTCACTCTATTTGGTCCCCGAGGGGAAAAGAGAGTACCTCAGTTTTCTGGGAAGAGTTGCGCCGCCGAAAGGTACGCACCTGGCCGTTGAAATCGCGAAGAAATCGGGCATCCCGCTCAAAATTGCCGGTGAGATCCAACCGATCAACCAGGATTATTGGGAAACCATGGTCAAGCCGCACGTTGACGGCAAGTTCATTGAGTATGTTGGTGAAGTGGGAATGGAAGAAAAGGTTGAGCTGCTGGGCAAATCGCGCGCCATGCTCTTTCCCGTGCAGTGGGACGAGCCCTTTGGCCTGGTTATGATTGAAGCCATGGCTTGCGGGGCCCCTGTTTTAGCCATGCCCGGCGGATCTGTTACAGAAGTGGTGAAGGAAGGTGTGAGTGGAAACGTGCGCAAGACCACCGCTGAGTTGGCGGAATGCGCCCGCAATGTCGATATTCCCGCGCCTATAGTTCGCGGCTATATGGAAGAATTCTTTTCCGTAAAGCGGATGACCCGGGACTACATCAATCTGTATTCAGAAATTCGGCGTGATGGCGTGGCCGAGGCGGAGCAGATTGTGGCATGAGCGCAAAACTCTTGATCCCCAACTCTGAACTGGTGGAGATATCCCCGCCCCATCCAGAGCCGCGTCTGGTGTACCAGAATACGGAGCCGCGCAAGGTCAACAATCTTACTCTGATCGATGGCAAGACCTTTCTTTCCACTACCATTGCCGGTGACATCATGCCGCCCGGCTCGCCCGACGTCGGCTTTTTCCACGATGATACGCGTTTTCTCAGCCGCATGGAGCTTCGCGTTGATGGCTACCGCACCGTGGTCCTTTCTTCCAGCACGGAGCAGACTTTTGCTTCCCAGATTGAGCTCACCACCGGCAAACGCACCATGCGTGAGACGTATGAGATTCCTGAGAACACCGTCCATATTCGCCGCGAGCAGCTGCTTGCCTCTGAAACGCTGTTCGATAATTTCTGCTTTGAGAATTTCAATTTCCACGAGCTTGAGCTCAATCTTGAGCTGGCTTATGAAGCCGATTTCATGGACGTATTCCAGGTGCGTGGCGTTGCGCGGCAAAAACTCGGCCAGTATTTCCTGCCAATTGTGCGCCATGATTCCATCGTGTTTCATTATTGCGGTCTGGATGGCGTGGCCCGTGAAACCGTCATTCGTCTTTCTCCGGCCCCGGAAATGGTTGACGGCACCACGGCCCGATGGAAGCTGCGCTTGCCTCCCTTTAAACGCTTCCGGTTGCAAACCACGGTAGTGCCGCAGGTGGAAGGCAAACGCTCCAGATCGGTGCATCCTGATTTTGGGCAGCAGCTGCGCATGCGCCGGGAAGCGATTGCGGAGTGGGCGTCGCATTCAACCAGCTTCAGCGCCAGCAACAGTATCTTTAGTGAGATGGTGGAGACCTGCAAAGCGGATTTTCACGCGTTGCAGATTCCCGAGGCGCGGGAACGAGTCATCGCTGCAGGCATTCCCTGGTTTGCCACAATGTTTGGACGCGACTCCATTATTGCCGCTTACCAGTCACTGATGTTGAACCCTCTGCTTGCTTCTGAAACATTGCGCGTGCTGGCTTCACAACAAGGCAAGGAGACGAACGACTGGCGCGACGAAGAGCCGGGCAAGATTTTGCACGAATACCGTGAGGGAGAAATGACCCGCGCCGGCGAGATGCCCTTCGGCCCGTACTACGGGTCAGTAGATGCAACGCCGCTCTGGCTCATCCTGCTGAGTGAGACCTTTAACTGGACGGCCGACGAGCAACTGGTGCAAGACCTGCTCCCGAATGCTTACCGTGCTTTGGAATGGATTGACTCTTACGGCGATCTGGATGGCGACGGTTTTATCGAATATCAGCGCCGATCGCCGAAGGGACTGGCGAATCAGGGCTGGAAAGATTCATGGGACGCCATCATGCATCACGATGGGGAGGTCGCCAAAAGTCCAATCGCTTTGTGCGAAGTGCAAGGCTACGTCTATGAGGCCAAGTACAGGATGGCCTCTCTCATGCGTTCTTTTGGGGACGTAAAAACCGCGGACAGGCTGAAGAGGGAATCCGCCGAGATGGCCAAGCGTTTTGAAAAGGCCTTCTGGATGCCTAAGCTCGGTTTTTATGCGATGGCGCTTGATCGCGAAAAGCGGCAGACCCAGGTCATTTCTTCAAATCCCGGCCAACTGCTTTTCACCCGCATGCTGGCGCAAGATCGAGCCAAGGCGGTAACGCAGCGCTTCATGCTCGACGATATGTTTTCCGGCTGGGGCTGGCGCACCATGTCCCGGAATGAACGTATTTTTAATCCTCTTAGCTACCATCGCGGGTCGGTATGGCCGCATGACAATTCGCTCATCGCGCATGGCATGTCACTGTATGAATTTCGCGAGCCGGCCAATCAGCTGTTCACCGCGCTATTTCAGGCTGCGCTCAATTTCCGCGATTATCGTCTGCCGGAGCTCTTCTGCGGTATTCAGCGGCGCGAGCATGATGAACCTGTGCAATATCCTGTATCCTGTTCGCCGCAGGCGTGGGCGTCTGGCTCAGTATTTCTTATGCTGATGTCAGTGCTCGGTATCCGCCCCAGCGCTGCCAGAAGAGAATTGAACATCGTGAACCCGGCGTTGCCGGAATTTCTGGAGCACCTCAGCATCCGCAACATGCGCGTGGGCGGCAGCCGCGTTGGACTCGATTTTACCCGCCGCGGCGAACGGACCTTCTGCAACGTCGTCGATATAGAAGGCGACAAGCTGTTGGTGAATGTTGCGTTCAAGAAGCGCTGATTAAGACCGATGCCGCGACTGAAATTTTGTAATTGAGTAATTTTGTAATTGTCCAATTTGGGATAGATACAAGGCAAAATGCTGCTGCCGGGTGCCTTTCAATTACCAAATTACTAAATTACCCAATTACCAATTGACCTCCGCTTGCACGCTGCATCCGCAACATTTAGATTGTTTCACGTAGAAATTCCTTGGAGGGAACTGCATGGCAATCAATATCCTGATCAAAAAGACCGGCCCATACGTTCTCAGCGGAGACCTGAGCCAGTTAGAAATCGCTGACGCTGATGGCAAAAAAGTAGACATCGGCGGGAAACAGGCGATCGCGCTGTGCCGCTGCGGCGCATCCACAAATAAGCCGTTCTGTGATGGGACCCACTCCAAAATCGGCTTCCTTGCCGCTGAAGCCGCCGTAAAAAGCGAAGGATAGTCACCTCAAACCGGTTTAAGGATAACTGAACGAG
>JBARNL010000146.1:0-2236 GCA_049802955.1 Candidatus Angelobacter sp. | reverse complement strand
GGTCAGAGCAGCACCCCGACTTCATCGACGCGGCCATGCCCCTGGCCAGCGAGCCAGTGGAAATTGCCGGGCGCAACCGCATGATGCGGCGCATGATCATGGACGCCATCCGCACCGATCCGGAATGGAACAACGGCGAATACAAGCAACAACCGCACGGCCTGGCCGCCGCGCTGGATATTTTGCTGATCATGGGCAGTTCGCCTCTGCGGATGCAGAAAGACGAGCCGACGCGAGAACAAGCGGATAAATTTCTGGAAAACTTTATCGCATCGCGCATGAAAACCACTGACGCCAATGACATGATCTATTACTTTGACGCGTCGCGGAATTACAATCCCGAGCCGCAACTGGAAAAGATCACCGCTCCGCTCATTGCAGTAAACTCAGCCGACGACCAGATCAATCCGCCAGAACTCAAAATCATTGATCGCGATATACAGCGCGTAAAGAATGGCCAGTTTGTGCTGCTGCCGATTACCGACCAGACACGCGGCCACGGGACCCACTCCTGGCCCGCAATATGGGGCGACCATCTGGCGGAATTGCTGCAAAAATCGCAGCATTGATTTTTTACGTAAGAAGGCATGAATATCACTTTGCGAAAGCAGCCACAACCCAGAAGTTCGCGTAGCCGTGCTCCCGGTCGGGACGGAAGCACGCGCCAAATTTCATGCTATGGAAGTCAGCATTGGCGGCGCGAGCATTCATTTCCTCCGGCAGACGATGCGGGTCAGAAGCCGTAAACACCACAACGGCTGAGACACCCGTGAGCTTTTCCGCCAGCTTAGCGGCGTTGCCTTGGGTGCTGCAAGCCAATTCATGGAGCTGGGCGTCGGACCGCGCATCGAGTGGCCTGATTCCTTTGCTTTTTCGGACTAGATTTAATTCTTCAGCAAACGCCGCATTGAACTGCGATTCTGAGTAGTCAGGAACAAAGTAGATGAAATCCTGCGTGACATAAATTTTCCCTTTGTCCTGAACTACCCCGATGCCGACTGCGTTATAGGCGGTATTCAGCATGTTGGCGCGATGCCCGGATGAGCTCATCAGCGCGAGATGGACGTCTTCAATAAATCCTGTGAGGGCCACATTTTCTGCTGCCACCGTGAAGCGTGCGCCAGTGGCGCCAAGGCGCTCAGGCAGCGCAGCTTCGCCCAAGAATTGATGGGAGAGCTTGCCATTTTCCGCCAGTAGTTGCGCGTGCGCACGCGCAGTAGCAGCAGCCTGGCCATTCCACTCCAAAGCAAGTAAACCGTGGCTGATACGCTCCTGGTTAAGTTCTTCAAAGATGCGTTTTTCTGCCGGAGATTGTGCGATATCGCCGGGATAGGCATGCGCGAGAACCAGGAAGAAAAAAGCGCAATGAGTCAGCAACTTCATCAGATGATCTAAAGATTTTACTTGCGAATCATTTGTCCGCTGAGCGGTAAAACGCCGCTACCACCCAGAATTTGGAAAATCCCGTGGCTCCGCCGGTCTGCAGGCACACGCCGATCTTAATGCGCTGAAGCGTCCTGTCGGAAGTAAACTTTCGCATATCGTCAGGCAGCCTGCCAGGTTCAGACGAGGAGAACACCAGCAATCCCGATGCTCCGGGCAGGCTTTGAATCATTTTGTCTGTCGGCATGTCCTGGGAGCAGGCGGCTCTTCTCAAATGCGGATCGCTGACTATGTCTACAGGCGGCAGTTTATGGGCGCGCCTAGCCTGGTTGAAAGCAGAAACCAGCGAGTCGCGAAATTGTTTTTCCGTGTAAGAAGCCAGCGTGTGCGCGAAATCCTGCGTGACGAATAATTCATGGTCACGCTCAACAATGGAAATACCGACAGCGTTGTAATCCTGATGCAGAATATTGGCGCGGTGGCCCGGCGATTTCATCAGCGCAGTATGGGCGGTTCCGACATCGGGCGCGGAGGCAACATTTTCCGCCACGGAATTAAAACGTAGTTTAGTGGCACCCACGCGTTCCTGCAGTGACGGTTCGCCGGGAAATTGGTGTGAAAGATCACGGTTCTGAGCCAGAAGTTTGGAATGGGCCAGCGCAGCTTCAGCCAGATGGTCACTCCATTCCAGCTTATGCAGGCCCGCTTTCTCGCGCTCATGGTTCACCAGATCAAAGAGCTGCTGCTCACGCTGAGACGGCCCAGCGTGAGCGGAAACAGTGCTGAGAAAAACAAGACAAACAATCGCGAGAATGGCCCGGTTCATGCGCAAAGCACATTGTACGTGAGAAGC
>JBARNL010000145.1:0-4052 GCA_049802955.1 Candidatus Angelobacter sp. | reverse complement strand
GAACAATCTGAGTGCCGACGCGAACATTTACAAATTTGGGTACGGTGATCGAGATGCTGTCGACGACTTGCGGGGCCAGCTCGGTGTGCCAGTTCGGGTCCATGCTGCTGGCGAACTCGGCGCGCTGAATGGCATCGGAAAACTGCGCGGATTCGGCAGGAATGCCTGCGGTGGCATCATGCTCGTATTTGAATCTCTGGAAGTCGGGGGAATTGAGCGTTGGGACTACGAATGGAGTAGCGTCCACAGTATCGAAAAGCGTGCCGTCAGCGTTCAGCAACCGCAAGGACACAGCCACAATCTTGGTTGGAACGGTTGTAATGTGGCCAAGGGACGGATCATTGCCAACCATGGTGTAAGGGAATGTGACCCCATTGACCGTGAATGACCGGGTGAAATTTGGCACTGAAATAACGTTGGCGACTCCGCCTGGATTGCCGGCAATGCTGTTGGGGCCGTTGCTGGAATCGTCGGCCACGAGTTCAGATGGAACATTATGGATGAGTTGCGGTTGAATTGCATGGGCAGCGCCTGTGGACGAATCCGAACTGGTGCCTACCTGGGCCTGGGCTGCATCTGTAAGGTTTTGGGCAAACGAGCTTCCTACCATGCCGAACGCGAGCAGCGCGCTCAGACAAATCGATTTCCTGAACATATTTTGTGTCACTCCTGAAGTGAGGGTTGGGCAAAATCTAGTACAACAAAGACAACTGTCCGCGCGCTGTCCGCTTCATTCCTGAAGCTGTAGAAGTTCTAGCAACTCGCGAGGGTGTACCCAAGATACCCTGTAAGGTATTCCCCTGTAAATAGCCGAATTCATCAAACAGACGATTTTTATTGGTCTTTTTGCACTGCTCTCCTAGTCCCTGCTCGCTTAATCCCACTGGATGCGCTGGGCAAGCCTCTCCGGGGAAACCGAATACCGCCCGCCCGTGGCGTCGCCATTGCACGTAATCGCACGTTTCTAAAAAGGTTAGTGTTCTTACCCCGAGATGCATCTAATGGGCAGATGCCGGACGATCTTCCTAAAACCGCTGCCAGCGCCCTTAATTCCAGATGGCCTGAATCCCTGCGGGCCTTGCGCCATCGCAATTATCAATTATTTTTTGCCGGACAGTTGATTTCACTCATTGGCACATGGATGGACCAGGTTGCCGAGGCATGGCTGGTCTATCGCCTCACCGGATCGGCCCTGCTGTTGGGGACCGTCGCATTTGCTTCGCAGATACCGGTTTTCCTCCTTGCCCCTATCGGCGGCGCGCTGGCAGACCGCATCGACCGTCGAAAAATCCTGATTGTTACCCAGTCCTCGATGATGTTCCTTACGTTCATTCTGGCCTGGGTCACGCTTTCTCACCGTGTAAAGATATGGCAAGTTGTCACGCTGGCGGCCCTTACCGGCGTAGTCAACGCAGTTGATCTGCCCGCCCGCCAGGCCTTTGTCGTCGATATGGTCTCGCGCGCCGACCTGGTGAATGCCATTGCCCTCAATTCATCCATGTTCAATGGCGCGCGCGTGGTTGGACCGGCGTTGGCCGGCATCGTGGTTGCCGCCATCGGTGAAGGTTGGTGTTTCTTTGCCAATGGCGTTAGCTTCCTGGCGGTAATTGCGGGCTTGGCGATGATGAAGATGGATCGTCCCCGCCTGGCGATTGAAGGCTCTCCGCTGGAAAACATTATTGAAGGCTTCAAGTTCGTCGCGCAGAGCGGGCCGGTGCGCGCGCTTATGTCGCTGCTGGGACTGGTGAGCTTCACTGCAATGCCGTATGCAGTGCTGATGCCGCTCTTTGCCGACAAGATATTGCATGGCGGCGCTCAGGCCCTCGGCTTGCTCATGGGCTGCTCCGGGGTTGGCGCACTGGGCGGCGCCGTTACACTGGCCACGAGGAAGACCCTCAAAGGACTGAGCGTTTGGGTAGCGGTTTCATGTGCCGGATTTGGCGTGGCCTTGCTGCTGTTTTCCTTCTCACGGACGCTTTGGCTTTCAGCCTTGCTGCTGGTGCCCGCCGGATTTTGTGCCATGATCCAGATGGCATCCTCCAATACGCTGATTCAGAGCATGGTTCCCGACCGCCTGCGCGGTCGCGTAATGTCCGTTTATGCCATGACCTTTATGGGGATGGCCCCCTTGGGCGCGCTTCTCGCCGGCAGTCTCGCCCACAAATTAGGCGCGCCGATGACGGTCGGAATCGGCGGTATTGTGGCAGTTGTGGGTGCCGCTGTTTTCGGCTCCAAACTTCCGGCTATCCGGCCTGCGGCGCGAGAAATGATTGTGGCCCAGCAGATGGCGGGCGGCGCTCCGGCCCAGGAAATGACTGGAAGAGTTTTTACCAAAACCGGCGAAGATTCGGTTGTAACTGATTCTGAAACGGAGCCAGCCTCGTCCAATCTTTAGGTAATCGCTAGATCGCTAGGTAATGGCTTTCTTCAGCAAGGCAATTTGCCCGGAGTGATAGACAGCGTGCTGCGTCATGCTCTGGAACAACCGGTAAAAATTGTATGTGCGGCCCGGGACTGTGGCTTCCAGTCGATCATCGCTGAATCCCTTGATTGCCTCGACAAATTTCGCGGTGCTGTCAAAGAATGCCTGTAGCGTGTCTTTCCATCCCTGCTCGCTGGTCGCGCTCACCGGCGGCCAATCCTGTTCTTTAGGCATGGCTGGCCATGGCGGAATCGGAGTTCCCTGCACCGCTCCAACAGCCAGCTTGCACCAGACTTCTATGTGCAGCACCAGTTCCCAGATGGAATGCGCCTTCGGAATGGGATGCGCCAGCGCGTGCTCGGCGGTGACGCCGTTCAAAATTTCGCGCAGCGAATTCCCGTACCACGCTTCCCCGTTGATGGTTGAGGCCAACTGATAAGCGATGCGATTGCATTCAGTAGTCATACAAAAACAATAAACCACAAAAGACAAACCAGAAACCGATAACCACAAAGGCCACAAAGGAACACGAAGATTTTTGGCACAGCGTGACAAACCTTCGTGTTTCTTCGTGTCCTTTGTGGTTAAAGGTCTTTGTTTATGCTTTTACGTACTTCCCTGCATCAATCAATCGCGCAGCAATCTGCTGCGTCAAGGCAATCACATTGAACGGCTCATGCTTGAACAAGCGCCGCAGGATAACCATCTGCGTGCGCAGCATGTCGCCCTCTGAAACCGCGGCCACAACTTTTTTGGCCGCCGCTTCAAGTTTGTCCATGGAGTTGGTCAGGCTCACTTGGGCCATGGCGATGGCGAGACCACACTTCGCTTCGCCCTCGCGCTCAATCAGCTTTTGCGTGCGCAGCACTACGGAATCCATTGCGAAGACTTCTATCACCATGTCTGCAACGGCGGAAAGAATTTCCTGCTGCTGCTCGATCGCGGCCATATATTTCTGCACCGCCGCTCCGGCCAGCATCAGCGTGGCTTTCTTGGCGTTGCTTACCAGCGTGCGTTCGGCCGCCAGCGGGCCTTCCAGCGGCTCCGCCGAACTCGGGCCGGACATGATTTCGTCCGTCAGCTTCTTGATCGCCGGCATGAGAGGCAGTTGGCCTTTCATCGCGCGCTTCAGTAGCCATCCGGTGATGATCATGCGATTAATTTCATTGGTGCCTTCAAAGATGCGATTCACGCGCGAATCGCGATAGGCCCGCTCTGCCGGATACTCTTCCACAAAGCCGTAGCCGCCATAAATCTGGACGGTTTCATCCACGACGTAATCCAGCATCTCCGAGCCAAAAACTTTCAGAATGGAGCATTCGACGGCGTACTCTTCAATGCCCTTAGCCGTTTCCTTGTAAACATCTGGCGAATTCTTGTCGATCTCTGACATTGCCGCATCGATCATGCCCACGGTGCGGTAAGACATGCATTCTCCGGTGTAAATGCCGGCAGCCATGTTGGCCAGCTTTTCCTGGATGATGCCGAAATCCGCCAGCGTCTTGCCGAATGCTTTGCGCTGCTTGGCATAGCCGATGGAATTATTCAGGGCGTTGCGCGCGCCGCCCACCACGCCCGCGCCCAGCTTATAGCGTCCAATATTTAGTGTGTTGAAGGCGATCACGTGCCC
>JBARNL010000144.1:0-3176 GCA_049802955.1 Candidatus Angelobacter sp. | reverse complement strand
GTTCACCGTTCGCTTCTGGCCTCACGCTCGATGCGTGCTCCGGAATTTCCCTGAGCGCCACGCCGGACGGACAATTCCTGATGGCTTCCAGCAACGGCCAGATCAAGACCTTCAGCATCGGCGCGGGCGGCGTACTTACTTCGCTCTCCACCGCCGCAAACTCGGTTGTCCCGAACGCCAGCATGAAGATTTCGGCCAACGGACAGCTTCTGGCAGTCTCGAACGGCGCCAGCGTCTCAGTGTTCTCCATCAATCCTGATGGGTCGCTGACCGCGGTCGCTGGATCGCCGTTCGCAGAGGCCGGAACCGGAACGCTGGCGGGCCTGGACTTCAGCTCCACCAGCGGCCTCTTGTTTGGCGCGGAAGCCAGCGCAACTTCCGGCTTCGCTGATGCCTGGACGATCGGCGCGAACGGCGTTCTCTCATCCGTCGCGGGCAGCCCGTTCAGCACCACCGCGATCAACTCCAACGTGGTCCTGCTCAGCCCGAATGACAGCTTCCTGTTCGCCAGCAATCAGGGCAGCAACAGCGTCAGCTCATACGGCGTGGGTGCAGGCGGCAGCCTGAGCAGCCTCGGCAGCTTCGGCAGCGCGGCTTCTCTGCACGCTCCGGTTGGCATGGCAACAGATCGTTCCGGCAGCCTGCTCTATGTGGCTGACGATACCTTCGGCGTGGCCGTTTTCAGCATCAATGGCGCGGGCTCGCTCGCACAGCTGAACGACACAGCCATCAGCGGCGCAGGCCAAGTACAAGACTTGGTTGCGTATCCGCCGCGTATGGCCAGCAACGCAGATCTAAGCGTCGCGATCTCTGCTTCGTCGCCCAACGTGGTGGCCGGCCAGAACGTGACCTACACAATCTCGGTAACCAATAACGGCGCCGATCCGGCGGCTGCAACTGTCACTGACAGCCTGCCTGCTGGATTCAGCGTTGTGTCCTGCTCCGCGACGGGGAACGGCGCCTGCATCGGCAACACTGGTGCGGCAACGTTCTACCTGCTGCAAAGCGGCGAAACGCAGACTGTGACCCTGGTGACACAAACGAGCCTATCGATTGCTGACGGCACGGTCACCACGAACACTGCAAGCATCAGCAACAGCTCCGCGATTGATCCGAATGCCGCAAACAACTCAGCCAGCGTGAACGTAACCGTGGCGCAGCCGATTACAACTATCTTGACGGTGGCTCCGGCCAGCGGAACTTACGGTGGAAGCACCACTTTGTCAGCAACGCTGAAAGATACAGCAAATAATCCAATTGCCGGCAAGACCATCAACTTCTCCTTGAACGGCACGGCTGTGGGCAGCGCAGTAACTGATGCCAGCGGTCTTGCCACAATTCCTGCCAGCCTGGTTGGAATTGGCGCCGGAACTTATACTGGTGGCGTGACCGCCAGTTTCGCCGGCGATCCGAACACCAAGACGTCCAGCGGCAGCGCAGACCTCACGGTCAATCCTGCACTGCTGACGGTAACGGCCAGCAACGCGACCAGGGTCTATGGCGATCCGAATCCTGTATTTGCCTTCTCCATCACCGGCTTTGTAAATGGAGAGACCGCGGCAGTCCTCACCGGGAACCCGAGCTGCATTACGGCTGCTGATCCGACCAGCCCGATTGGCTCTTACACAATCACCTGCGCTCAGGGGACCCTCGTGGCGTCGAACTACACGTTCACCTTCGTAAGCGGAACTCTGACGATTTCACCGGCTCCGTTGACGGCGACTGCCGCCAGCTTCAGCCGCCTCTATGGCGATCCGAACCCGACGTTCACCGGCACGCTTACCGGAATCAAGAATGCTGATAACATCACCGCGGTCTATGCCACCACGGCGACCCAGCTCAGCCCGGTAGGAACCTATGCGATCACGGTTGGCCTAGTTGACCCGGCCAACAAGCTGGGCAACTACATAGTCACGTTGAACAATGGAACGCTCACCATCAACCCGGCTCCGCTGACGGTTACGGCCGCTAACGCCACAATGTCCTTCGGTGGACCGGTTCCGGCCCTGACTGGCACGATCACCGGAATCAAGAATGGCGATAACATCACCGCGACCTATAGCACCACGGCGACTTCTTCCAGTCCGGCGGGAACCTATCCCATTGTGCCTGCTCTGGTTGATCCAAACGGCAAGCTGGCCAACTACACCGTCACCAGCAACAACGGTACGTTGACGATCACCCAATCCGTTCTAACGGTGACCGCGGCCAACGCCAGCATGATTTACGGCGATCCGTTGCCGCTGCTGACTGGAACCATTACTGGCATCCAGAATGGCGACAACATCACGGCGACCTACACCACGGTTGCCACTTCTGCCAGCCCGATCGGAACTTACGCCATCGTGCCCGTGCTGTCTGACAACGGCACTGGCGCCCTGGCCAACTACACTGTCGTAATCAACAACGGCGCGCTGACCATCAACCCGGCGCCTCTGAGCGTGGCTGCGGCCAGCGCCAGCATGATCTACGGTGATCCGGTTCCAGCCCTGACCGGCGCAATCGTTGGAATCAAGAACGGCGACAATATCACCGCAACGTTCAGCACCACGGCAACTTCGGCCAGCCCGGTCGGCACCTATGCGATCGTGCCGACGCTGGTTGATCCCACGAATAAACTTAGCAATTACACAGTCAGTTCCAGCAACGGAGTCCTGACGATCAATCCCGCTCCGTTGACGGTAACCGCAGATAACGCCAGCCGCCTGTTCGGCACGCCGAATCCGCTCTTCACCGGCGTGATCACGGGAATCAAGAACGGCGATGCGATCACTGCAACCTACTCGACGACAGCTATCGCTACCAGCCCGGTCGGCACGTATCCAATTACTCCTGCGCTGGTTGATCCTGCCGGCAAGCTGGGCAACTACACGGTAACTTCAACTAACGGGACTCTGACGGTGAATGCCGCGCCCACCGCGAACTTCCTCTTTGTGAATAACCAGGCCGCAACCGGCAACAGCATCGCCGGTTACTCAGTGGCCGTGGACGGAACCCTGACTGCTCTGGCTGGCTCGCCTGTGGCGACCGGCGGACTCGGCGCGAACGCGGCTTGCTCTTCTGTAAATCGCCTGGCTCTGAGCGCGGGCAATAACCTGCTGTTCGTTTCCAACGGCGGCGATCAGACCATCAGCGCATTCTCAATCGATCCCACCAGCGGTGCATTGACGGCGGCG
>JBARNL010000143.1:0-2041 GCA_049802955.1 Candidatus Angelobacter sp. | reverse complement strand
CCTTTGGCCTGGGAGAAAAAATCGGCAAGGTCGTGATTCCCACGGAGCCGGTTACGGAGATCCGCAACGGCAAGAAATATACCGTAGAGCGGATGTTTTATCCCGGCTACGTGCTGGTGCAGATGGACCTGACGGGATTTCGCACCGGCGGCGAAGGCGACCATGTGTGGCATGTTGTGAAATCAACGCCACGCGTTACTGGTTTTGTTGGGACGGCAAACGATCCAACGCCGCTGACGGAGGATGAAGTCAACCAGATTATCTATCGCGTGAACGTGGGCAAGGATAAGCCCAAGATTCGCGTGAAGTTTGAAAAGAATGAAACTGTTCGCATCACCGATGGGCCATTTGCCAATTTCAACGGCACGGTAGACGAAGTGAACGAAGATCGCGAGACCTTGAAAGTGATGGTCACGATCTTTGGCCGCGCGACGCCGGTAGAACTGGAGTTCGGGCAGGTAGAGAAAGTGGCAGCATAGGTTTTATCCCGAGCGTAGCCAGGGAACCCTATGAGCTGAAATGCTCTTCAGGGAAAAGGATAAGGATTCGCAGGCGAGGGCGCCTGCGATCCAAGCGAATCAACTAAAGGATTCAGGTCAATACAAGATGGCACCGAAAAAAGTACAGACATCCGTTAAGTTGCAGATTGAGGCCGGCAAAGCGACGCCGGCCCCTCCAGTCGGCCCGGCACTGGGCCAGGCGCAGATCAACATCATGGAATTCTGCAAACAGTTCAATGCCCGCACCAATAATAAAGAGATGGCGGGGTTGATTATCCCGGTGGTGATCACGGTCTATACCGACCGGTCATTCACGTTCATCACCAAGACGCCGCCGGCGTCAATTCTGCTGAAGCGGGCCGCAGGCATTGCCAAAGGTTCAGGCGCTCCCAACAAAGATAAGGTAGGCAAGGTCACGGAGAAGCAAGTCTCTGACATCGCCAAGCAGAAAATGCCTGACTTGAACGCCGCGTCGCTTGAGACAGCGATCAAGAGCGTGAAGGGCACGGCCCGCAGCATGGGAATCGAAGTCGTAGGTTAGTAATTTAAATCGTATGCACCACGGCCCGCGGAAGATTGCGAAGCGGTGGGAGATAAGGAAAAAACAAATGAGTCGCAAAGCAGGAAAGAACATAACCAAGTCGCGAGCGGCAATTGAGAAGCGGCAGTATCTTCTGACGGATGCTGTGCCGCTGCTCCAGAAAGTTAAGTTCGCCAAGTTTGACGAGACGGTGGAAGTTACGCTTCGTCTAGGCGTCGATCCTAAACATGCTGACCAGATGGTCCGCGGCACAGTGGTTCTGCCGCATGGGCTGGGCAAATCGAAAAAAGTTCTGGTAATCGCCAGCGGAGAAAAAGTCCGCGAAGCTGAGGCCGCCGGGGCCGACATTGTGGGTGGCGAGGAAATGGTGGAAAAAATCCAGAAAGAGAGCTGGACGGATTTTGACGCCGTGATCTCGACCCCCGACATGATGAAGTCTGTCGGTAAGCTGGGTAAAGTGCTTGGTCCCAAAGGCCTGATGCCCAACCCCAAGACCGGCACCGTGACATTCGACATCGCTAACGCGGTGAAAGAAATTAAGGCCGGTAAGGTCGAGTTCCGTACGGACAAGACTGCGCTTGTGCACGTGCCGGTAGGAAAGATCTCATTTACGCCGGACAAGCTGGTGGACAATGCGACTGCCGTAATCACAAGCGTGGTGAAGGCAAAGCCTTCAGCGGCCAAGGGCAAATACATCAAGGGCGCGTACATCTCGTCCACCATGGGCCCGGGGATTTCTGTGGACACCACTCCGGTGGAGACGGCGGCCAAGGCATAAGCGAGATTTTGCCATGCGGGATGGGGAACGTCCCGACTAAAAGACAGGAACCGCAGGCGAGGGCGCCTGCGCTCCACAAGAGACTAGAAAAGGACTGTGACAATGGCAGTTACTAAGCAGAAAAAAGCTGAACAGATTGAAAAGCTGAACCAGGACCTGCAGAAGGCTAGCAGCATGATCGTGGGCACTTTCTCCAAGCTCACGGTGTCAAAGGATTTTGAG
>JBARNL010000142.1:0-3395 GCA_049802955.1 Candidatus Angelobacter sp. | reverse complement strand
AAAATCTCTTCTTCACCTTGGCCACAATCACATAAGTGGGGTCGACCATTTCATTTAAGTGAATCTCGCCGACCTTTGAAAGCAACTCGTAGGCATCCATCTCTGACAGACCGTAGTCATTGTGAATCCAGCCCACTAACTCTGTAAATGCAATGCGCAATGCGTCATCCAGCGGGCGGTATGCGCCGAGGGTCATGATGTATTCGTCATTTTCAAAGCGCGGCCAGTTGATTTTCTGGCCTTTGATCACGCGCACCTGCACCCGTCCGCGAAGTGGAACTTCCAGGGCTGTCCCGGCAATTTCGCCATCGCCCATGGCGGCGTGCCCGTCACCCAGAAAGAGCATGGCTCCGGGAACATTCACCGGAAAATAAACCGTGTTGCCCACGCTTGCTTCAGGCGAATCCATGTTGCCGCCGAAGGCTTCCGGCACCACGGACGTGCGGGCCTCACCGCCGGCCGGAGCGACGCCGATGCAGCCAAAGAATGGATGCAGCGGAAATTTCACTGTAAATTTGGAATCCAGCGCCTGAAAAGTAGCGGTATTTGTGGCATGGTCAATGGGATAGAACCAGATCTTCTCCGGGATAGGCGCGTTAAGCATCGGCGTGTAATTGGTGGAGTTGATCGCGCCAAAACCCGGCGCAAGTGCGCCGATGCCCTGATTGCTGTCCACGTTGATTTCCAGGAACTTGACCGCCAATGTATCGCCGGGTTCCGCGCCGTCAATGAAGAATGGTCCTGTCAGAGGATTGTCGCCCGGGGCCATGCTGAGCGTATCGCCGGGTTTCTTGATGGCGTTGCCAAAGCAGTCGACCGTATTAGTCTCAAGAATATTGCCGGACTTCAGATGCGCGACCGGATTGTACGAAGCAGCATATGTGTATTTAAGCTCGCTAGTTTTCAGTTCATAGCGGACGACTTTGCCTTCTTCAGAGCTTTGCGCGAACGCAGCAGCGGAAAGCAAGAGCACAACCAGGGCACTTTTCATCACAGGGAACCTCGCGCTGGATTTTACCGCAAAGGACGCGAAGGGCGCGAAGACGGAACGTAAAAGATTGCTGCTTTTTGATTTCCTCCTGCATTCTGTGGTAAAAAATCATCTACGCCTATGCGCCTCTCCAACTAAAACGTGCCTCTGTTAGCTGCCGGAGTCCTCTGCCGGCCAGCGTGGTCCCTGCATGTTGTTTTCCGCCGATTTTTAGTTGGCATTGAGGTAATCACCTTGAGTACAGTTGCAAGCAGCCCCATTCCCTCTCGGGCCGCGCGATGGTTTGGCCTGTTCAAAGAAGCGCTACTCGGTTCCAAGCAGGATTTCACTGCCATTTCCCTCGATCGCGCGATTGTGTTGCTGGCCATTCCCATGGTGCTGGAGATGGCCATGGAATCGCTCTTCGGCATTGTTGATATCTTTTTCGTTGCGCATCTGGGCGCGGACTCAACTGCGACCGTTGGCATTACTGAAGGCATGCTGGTGCTCGTGATGGCGGTGGCTTTTGGTTTGAGCATGGGGACTACCGCTGTGGTAGCGCGGCGCGTCGGCGAACATGACCAGAATGGCGCTGCGGAAGCCGCTGTCCAATCCATTCTGATCGGTCTTGGATTTGCGATCCTGATCTTTGCCGTTGCGTTTCCTTTCGCGCCCAGCTTGCTCCGCTGGATGGGCGCCGGGCCGGGGATTCTGCGCGTCGGTTCTCTTTACTCGCGAATCATGTTGAGCAGTTCCGGCATCATCCTCATGCTCTTTCTCATCAACGCGGTCTTTCGCGGAGCTGGGGATGCAGCCATTGCAATGCGTGTTCTCTGGCTGGCGAATTTCATCAACTTGTGCCTCGATCCCTGCCTTATTAAGGGCCTTGGCCCATTTCCCAGGCTCGGCGTGACCGGGGCCGCGGTTTCCACCAGCATAGGACGAAGCATTGGCATCGTGTTTCAGCTCTACATGCTCAGCAAGGGCAGCGCGCACCTGAAAATTCTGCGGAAGCACATCCGCCTGAAACTGAAGCTGATGTGGAACATCTTCGAGGTCGCTGGAATCGGCATCTTGCAGCTTTTGATAGCTATGGCGAGTTGGTTAGTAATGGTGCGAATGATCCAATCTTTTGGCAGTCAAGCCACCGCAGGCTATACCGTGGCGATTCGTATTGTGATCTTCTCGACTCTTCCCTCGTGGGGGCTTGGCTCGGCGGCGGCAACGCTGGTGGGACAGAACCTTGGGGCAAAGCAGCCAGAGCGGGCTGAGCAGTCAGTCTGGCGGGCCAGTTTCTTCAACGCCGTTTTTCTGGCGGTAGTGTCGCTGGGGTTCTTGACCTTTGCGCCGCAATTGGTAGGAGTGTTCAGCAACGACCCGCAGGTAGTCCGCTATGGCGCAAGCTGTCTGCGGATCATCAGCTGTTGCTATGTTCTGTGGGCTTACGGCGAGGTCATTGTGCAGGCCTTCAACGGAGCGGGCGATACATGGACGCCAATGTGGATCAACTTTTTTGTTTACTGGATCGTCCAGCTGCCGTTGGCGTTCGTGCTGAGCATGAAATTACATTTTGGGCCGAACGGCGCCTATTACGCGATCTTGATGGCGGAGGTGCTGCTCTCGCTCATCGGCATTTACATTTTCAAAAAGGGAAAATGGAAGCTGAAGCTGGTATGAGCGTTTACAGTTTTGCGTTGCGCAAGCGCAGGGCATTGGCGATGACCGAGACGGAGCTGAAGCTCATTGCAGCAGCGGCAAAGACAGGTTGCAGCAGCAATCCAGTGAATGGATACAGCACGCCTGCGGCAATCGGCACGCCGAGCAGGTTATAGATAAAGGCAAAGAAAAGATTCTGGCGGATATTCCTCATCGTGGCGTGGCTGAGGTTGCGCGCACGCATCAGCGCGCTCAGATCGCCTTTGATCAGCGTGATGTCTCCGCTTTCCATGGCCACGTCGGTGCCGGTTCCCATGGCGATGCCGACGTCGGCCTGGGCGAGCGCGGGTGCGTCGTTGACGCCGTCTCCGGCCATGGCGATAATGCGGCCTTGTGCCTGAAATTTTTTGACTATGGCCAGTTTCTGGTCCGGCAAAATTTCGGCTTCAAACTCAGTAATGCCAAGTTCTTTGGCGATAGCTTCGGCCGTGGCACGGTTATCGCCCGTGAGCATGACGAGGCGCAGACCGTTGCGCTTTAGGGCTGCCACGGCTTCCCGGGAGGAAGGCTTTATGGGATCGGCGACAGCGATGAGGCCAGCGGCTTTGCCGTCAATTGCGGCCAGTACAACTGTTTGTCCTTGTAGGATAAATGTTTCAGCCTGCAAAGATATCGGACGCGTGTCAATTCCTCTGCCTGTGAGGAAATCAGATGTTCCCACAATAATCTTCCGGCCCAGAACTTCTCCTGAAACACCCTGGCCCGTGAA
>JBARNL010000141.1:0-2643 GCA_049802955.1 Candidatus Angelobacter sp. | reverse complement strand
GGATATCGACGCTGACGCCGCGAGAGAGGGAGATCCTGAAGCTGCTGGCGGAAGGAAACTCCGTGAAGGAAATTGCCGTGATCCTGGGGCTGAGCGTAAAAACCGTGGAAGCCCACAAATTCAACCTGATGCGCAAGCTCGATATTCACAACAAAGCCCAGTTAGTTACGTACGCGATTCAAAAAAAGATCATCAAGATTCCCGTAAACCAATAGTTGTTGTACCCTCCCCGCAAAGAAGACGGCGCTCGCAAGAGCGCCGTCTTCGCATGTCCATGCCTCATCAATTACGATCTCACGTAGATGTAATCCCGAGCCGGTCAAACTCTTTGCGGATCGTCTGATAGCATTCGCAGGCCGCTTTTTCCAGGCCTTTGCGGTCTTTCACCAAGACTTTTCCGCGCGAATATTCGACTATTCCGGCTTCATGCAGAATTCCTGCCGCAAGCGTAACTGTGGATCGCGGCGTTCCCAGCATGTGTCCCAGAAATTCATGTGTGATGGTGAACGTATCGGTTTCCATGCGGTCATGGCACATCAACAGCCAGCGGGCCAGTCTTTCGGCAATATCGTGCAGGCGATTGCAGGCAGCCGTCTGTCCTGTCTGCACCAGAATCGCTTGAACATAACGGTTGATCTTTTTATACAGCGTCCCCGATCTTTCAAATTCCTCCACCAGATGCTGAACTTTGATTTTGAATCCCGTGCCGGGAATCTGCATAAATGTACGCATGGGAGTGCTTCTCGTGCCCAGGAGTACCGGGAATCCGATCAAACCATCATTGCCGGTAATCCCCGTTTCCACCATATTGCCGTTAGCCATAGCAACCACCACTGAGGCAAGCCCAGTCTCCAGGAAATAGGCAAATGTGATTTCCTGGTTGGACTCCATCAATGGCTTTCCCGACGGAAGGTCCACCTCTGACAAATGCGGTAATAGCCGGGCGATTTCCACCTTAGGCAAAGATGCCAGGATCCTGTTCTTATACCCGTTTTTTGCTTCGACAGCAGGCATAGCTCTCCTTGGCACTGATCGCAAAGTCCATTTGGACTTTTACCTCAACGCGCAAGGACACTCTTCCCGCGTGCGTATGAAGTTGTACTCCTATCATATTCGTCGGGAAGTAAGCTGTATGTTCTATATCGAACTCAAGGAAAAAATGAGTTGAAAAGGCCATTGAGCGGTTTGATTCGGGAAAGACGCTCTAATCGATAGTTTGGCGAGGCTCACGGTCTAATCCGCCTATTTTTGCTTCTCTTCCGGCGGCAGTTCTTTCACGCCTGGCAGGATAGTAAAGGTGGAACTGAATTTCTTATAGTTGGAGAACGTATCTTCCTGCTCAATAGCCTCATTCTTAAGCAGCGCTATCCGCGCTCCGCCGTTGATGTACAAACTGCGCAGCAGCCAGACCTCATCGTTTAAGTGCATCTGCTGGAAGTTGAAGCGTGACCCCGGATGTATGCGGAACAGGAACAGCCCGAAGGAAATTGTGTCGGTAGCCTCAGCCTCAACGCGGATCCAGTTGTATTCTTTCTTGTCGATCCACATCTTGCCTTTGATTTTCTTCAGCATGTCGGCATGGGGCTGCGTGGGTTTAAAGTCTTTGCGCGGCGTAGCTTCAATCACCCACGTGTTCACGCCTTCCAACTCTTCTTCGCCCACTATGCTGAAGTCATAGGCATTGGCCACGTCCAGGCGGTATGCGCGGCTTTCCTGGCGCTCTTTTTTCTCCTTGTCGCTGCGCTTCTGCCGCTCTTCAGGGCTCTCATTGCGATACTTGGCCAGGAATTTTTCCAGCTTCTCGTCTTCTTTCTTCTTCTCTTTATCGCTGAGCGGCTTGTCATCCACCATTATGAGCCGGGAATATTCTTCGCCATAATAGAAACCGACGTCGTAGGTCTTGATCTCTGTCGATTTCACGTTTCCTTGCTTGTCCAGATGTTTAATCACCTCGCGTTGCTGGCAGGTGTAATTTCTCGCCAGATCCAGCGTGCGCCGGTCGATCTCCATGGACCTGCGCACAATTTCTTTCGGATCATTAGTCGGCGTAAACTGCGCTACAGCCACTTCCGCCGCGCTTGGCTTGTGTGGATTTGCGGCGGGCGTAGCCGTCGGCGTCGGCGATACCTCGGCTGCTGGAGTCGATGAACTCTGGGCTGCGGGCGTGGGCGAACTCTGAGCGACGGCTATTGGTGTACCCGAAACACGCGCCTGCTGCTGAGCGCACGCCGCTGCAACAGAAAGCGCCATCATGGCCGCGTAGCCAATAGATATCAACCATTTTTTCATCATGGATGTCGATTAGTTTCTCCACCAGTGTAGGCTGAATTGCGTTCCGCCAACAACCGAGCCGGCCAGGAGCCAAGGGCGTAGCTGGCTGAGTTCATCATTCAAACGACACTTGTCCTAATGAACGATACTTTATTCCCTAACGACACTTTATCCCTATTGTCATCCTGAGCGATGACCGAAGGAGCGTAGCGACTAAGGGCGAGTCGAAGGATCGCGAGAATATTCCGGTCTCGATGCCGCATCAGGGAGTCCTCATAGAATATGCATTCGCTTTTCCCTTTGCGACCTTTGCCTCCTCTGCGGTGAATCGCCCGGCCTCAAGTATCATCATCTCAATGCTTGATCTCTCTA
>JBARNL010000140.1:0-10680 GCA_049802955.1 Candidatus Angelobacter sp. | reverse complement strand
TCTAAAAAATCAGTGGGTGTTCGAAGACTTTCCCAGCTTTACCCTGGCTGCCTAAAACCGGCCAAAACAACTTTTGAGTAGACATTATTCATGGGAGGCACCGAGACACGCGGAGGTCGGGTGATCTAATGATCCGGTGATCGACATTCGAAGGTGATAGCATAGGCGGCTGCGTCGGAGAAGATCATGATGAAGATTCTTGCTGTGTTGTTAGTGATGCTGGCAACTGTTTCGCAACTCACTGCTATTCAGGAAAAGACGTCCAACACTGCTGCCCAAAAGAAAGAGCCGCAAAAGGAAGCCGCACAGAACAAAGATTCGGCCAAGGACACGGCGGAGAAGCCGGAGATCCACGAATTTGTCATCACCAACTTCAAGACGGAAAGCGGCGTTACGCTGCCGCAGGCGCGGGTGGTCTACGGAACTTATGGTCATCTGAACGCAGCGCGAGACAATGTAGTGCTGCTGCCGTCGCATTACATGGCGGATTGCCACGGTTATGAATGGCTGATTGGCCCGGACCGCGCGCTGGATACTTCCAAGCTCTTTCTGGTGGCGACGGAGCTATTCGGCAACGGGCATTCATCGTCACCCAGCAACACGCCAGAACCTTTTCATGGTCCGCGATTTCCGGTGACGACGATCCGCGACAATGTGGACGCGGTGCATCGGTTGCTGACGGAAGAACTGAAGATTAAGCATCTGCGCGCGATTATCGGGTTCTCTATGGGAGCGCAGCAGGCGTTTCAGTGGGCAGTGAGCTATCCGGATTTCGCGGACAAGATTGTGGCTACGGCGGGCACGGCCAAGACTTATCCCCATGGCGTGGTACGGCTGGAAGGGCAGATCGCCGCGCTTACCGCCGACGCGGCTTTCCAGAATGGCGACTACACTGCGCCGCCGACCAAAGGCCTGGAAGCGTTTGCCACGGTATGGACGGCATGGCTGTTTTCACAGGAGTGGTGGCGCAAGGAATTGTGGAAGGCTTCGTCGCCGCCGGGAACAACGTTTGAGCAGACGCTGCACGAGTTCCGGACGAACTTTATTCCCGGAGCGGATGCGAACAACCTGATCCTGCAGTGCCGCACATGGGAGAAACACGATGTGGGCGCGACGCCGGGTTTTAACGGCGACGTGGAGAAAGCGCTGCGGTCAATCAAGACGCCGTTTCTTTATATGCCATCCGAAACCGATCTTTATTTCCCCATAGGCGATGCGCGTTACGAAGCGGCATTCATGAGCACGGTGACGTTTATGCCCATTCCGTCGCTGTGGGGGCATACGGCCGGCGCGGGCCCGAATCCGGAAGACCTGAAGTTTTTGAATGAGAAGATTGGCAGGTTTTTGGGAAAGTAGGTTTTAATGTCACGGCGAAAACCAAACCACTTACCACGGATCAACGCGAATTTATGCGGATTAGCCCGCTTTTCGGGGCACTCTAGTCTGAAAGGTACCCTCACACGGCTACTGAATCAAGAAATTGCAGACACTAAGTGTCGCATTATCCGGAGCGTTCACCAACTGTCCCCAGCCGCCTAGCGTTGTTGCTCCGCGCTGGCCGGAAGGAACGCGAAGGTTGGCGCCTAACGCTATTTCAGCCGCGCCTGGCGGCGTGACAAAAACGGAATACGTGGTTGCGGGCAGATTTTCGATCAATCGGAACTGATATGTTTCACCAGCGACATAGCTTACGGTTGATGAGATGAATTTGTCGCCGTCCCGAACCTGAATCAGACCGCTCGGACTGAAAGTGATCAAGCTGCTCAAAGCTGGTTTGCTGGAATCTGGCGCAAAGAAGCCCAAAGATGCGTACATGGCCGATGAAGAAGGCGTAGCGAAAAAAGTGGCGGTGAAGCCGGTTGACGGCGGCGACATGGGAAAGCTGACGCGCTGAACATTTGTACCCGCCGCAGAGCTTACGCATCCGGTGCGAGCAACAGCGCTTTCGGAGGGCATGAACGCGCCGGCGGTTGCAGCTGCGCTCTGAATGGCAGCGGTCACAGAAATATTTTGAGAAACATTATTCGCGGTGTCAGAGGCCGTTACGGTGATACTGAGATTGCCAGCCGGAGTGGCACTGGTGGTGGATACGGTCAAAGTCGCAGAGCCGGAGCCGCCGGTGATTGTTGTGGTATCAAAACTGGCAATAACTGTTGAATTTGAAGAGGAAGCATTAAGCGAGACCGTGCCGGTAAAACCGTTTACCGCAGAAACGCTAATCGTGTAGGTACCTGAAGCACCCGCGGTGATTACCTGGGAGATGGGATTAGCCGATAGTGAAAACTCTGAGTTGCTGCCGCTGCCGCCACTGGATCCAACGGTCCGGCGCGGCGATATAACGCAGCCGTTTGTAACAATTAATAGAGTTGCCAGTAATAACTCAAACTTACGCATGGAAGAGTCTCTTTCCTCGGCCCGACCCTAAAATGAGAGTAATACATTTGGATTATCTTTTGTGGTTAGATGTTTGCCGCCAAAACGTAAACAGTTAGTAAAGAGTTGGGCTATTTTGTAAAGGTGAGTGGAGTTTGGCGGGCCGTTCCGGAGCGCGGATGGCTCCTTCTCGTGAAAATCCGTGGAGCAAGGAGAATAGGGTTATGTTTCCTGAACTCGCCAAGTTTGGAGATATTGCGATTTTGCTGTTGCGCCTGATGGTGGGCGTCATATTCGCCAGCAGCGGCTGGAGCCACCTGAAAGACCCGGAGGGCCGCAGCAAAAGCATCGGCATGAGCAAGGGCTTTACGGTATTTCTTGGCGCAGCAGAGCTGGCCGGGGCATTGGGCGTGACGTTCGGCGTGCTGACGCAACTGGCCGCCGCAGGATTGATTTTGCTGATGCTGGGTGCCATCCAGAAAAAGATTTTTGTGTGGAAAACAGGTTTCTGGGGCAAGCACGGTACGGATGGCTGGCATTACGACCTGATGCTGGTGGTAATGAATCTGGTTATCATCACGACGAACGGCGGAAAATTTATGCTGTGGAGATAGCGCGTCGACTTGGTGGGCCAACGCGCCACGAAAATCTATTTGATTTTTACCAGTCCCACCACGTCTCCGCCGTTCGGATCCACGGCATGAACCCAAATGTTGTTGAATCCGTCTTTCAGTTCGGGATACTGGGCGATCATGGCATTGGCCAGATTGCGTGCATCGGCCTGCGTGGCGTTGAAATCAGCGGTGCTGGGGACGGAATATTTCATGGTGAGATCAAAGTTCTTGCCATCGCGGAAGAAATTCATCTCGGTGATGTTGTAGGTCTTGCCGCCGGCAGTAAACGCCACCGGCTTGCCGCCAACGGGAATGTCTTTTGGCTGGATGCTGTTGGTTTCATCAGTGATCTTGCTGAGCATCTTGGTGTTCATGTACGTCGCGGGCTGCAGAAGATCGTAAGAATTCAGGTAATAGAACCAGGCGTTGTGGGTCTGGCCTTTGCTCTTGTAATCGCGCGCCTGCAGCAGATACCACAGGCCGTCATGACCCGCGGCTGATCCAGGACGAATCTGGTAGCCGGCAATCTTCCATCCGCCAAGGTCCTGAAAGATGATGGAAAGAACGTAGGGGCCTTTGTTGCCGATGAAATCCTGAATGGTGACGGCGTATTTGCCCACGGCAATTCCGGCAAGATCAAATTCGGCTGTATTAGGATTCATGCCATTGGCGCCGAATACGCCGCAATAAAAAGTGCCGTCGGGACCGGGATTAGCGCCGGTATCGAGCAAGTAGAGGTTACGGAGTTGCGGTTTTGCGCCGGCAAGAGCATCTTTGTTATCGTTCACCGCGCCGGTGATGCCGCCGAAATTCGATTGCAATGAAGGAACAGCGCTGGCCTGCAGACCTTGTATGTTGCCGCTGGCGCTTTGGTCGAAAGCCTGTTGCGCCGCGGTCTCAATGGCCTTGCGTGCCGGCTCGGGGATTTCGTCCTTGCTCTGGCAGGTCTGGGCCCATGCAGTGAAGCTTCCGGCCAATACCAGCGTTGCTGTAAGAATTTTGAATGTAAGCTGCTTCATAAAAGTGCGCTACTCCGGTTTAATTAGGATGCTTTCGCTGCTTTCTCAGATGCACGACGTTTTGCCGCTTGTGCTTGTAACTTACGGGTAAATATATCGTTTGAGGGCTATGCAAGGAAAGTAGGGCAGAGTTGGAATGTTGCAACGGATGCAATTAACCCCACAAGTTTGCGGCGGCCCAACGTTCTTTCATCATAAGGAGTAAAATCCTTATAACAAAAGAATAAACAATCAGAGGCGAAGGCTCGAGATAGAGAACCAATATGGCGCGTTTTTCTTCAATAACTTGTGGGATATTTGTTTTTCTGGTAGCGCAGACGCTGCTTCAGGCACAAACCATGCGTCCTGCAATGCCCGTGCAACGTCCCACTCCGCCCGCCAATCTCGCTCCGCAGTTGCCCCGGCCAGCGACTTCAATCGCGCCAAGTGCGCCAGCGCCAGGCATGGGCCAGCCAGCGCAGCAGGCGGTGCAGCCAACCCCGATAGGGCCTCCAGTGGCGCCGGTTGTTACCTACCGGGACGGTTTGCTTAGCGTGCAGGCCCTGAACTCAAACCTGAGCAGCGTAGTGACTGCCATCCGGAACAAGACAGGCATTGAATTTGAAGGCGCAGAAGGGATTTCAGAACGGGTAGCGATTGCCCTGGGCCCCGCGCCGGAAGGCGACGTTCTGGCTGCGATTTTTTCGGGTTCGAAATATGACTTTCTCGCCATTGGAAGGCCAGACAGCCCAACCATTGTGCAAAAAGTCATCCTGACCGTGAAGAACAAACCCGCGGCGGGAGCGGAAGCACAAGCACAGCAGCAACCTCCAGCGGCGAACCAGGGCGAAGAACAAGAAGTTCCGGAAGAGCAGGTAAATTCTGGCGAACCGCAGGATACTCCTGCCCAACCTCCGCAACCGCCTGCACAAGCTGAGACTCCGCAGAACCAGCAGCCCAAGTCGCCAGAGCAATTACTGCAGGAGCTACAGGAAATGCGCCGGCAAAAGGGTTCGCCAGAGGATCCAACCAACAATCCCAATCCGGCTCCGCGGAAATTGCCGCCAAATTAAGGCTTATTGGGCTTATATTCCGGCACGTTTTGGATGTCTAAAGCGATTGTGAGTGTGTTACTGATGGGGTATTCAGGGCAGAAAAAAATAGCAACTGGAACGGAACCGCGATGGCGGCGAAGGAGTCTAGGTGCCGGCAGCGCTTCCGCGTAACGAGTTCTAGTGGCTGGACGCCGTGGTTGCGATTACCGTGGTTGTTGTTGCCTGAGTTTCAGTCTGCCTATGGGCAAAAGCGTGCAGGATCGCGCTGATAACAGCGTAGCCGCAGGCAATACCAAAGACGAGTGAAAACAGAATGGTAAAGAGCACGGTGGAGGAAGCTAGGATGGGATTCATTGTCCAATCTCTTTGATGGTCCTTTTCTCGGGCCGGTTGGTTTCTCCAGCCATGTGCATTGTCGGCAATATTGGTTCAAATGTCTGCATTACCGCCGTTGCTGCACCCTTGGTGCGTGATCATGCCCTTTGGTCATAACACCCGCAAGCAACTGAAGTCATTAGGTCAAATCCCCGAGTTCATTTCGAGTGAATGCCAGAATTGACCGCCTTGATAGCCGGCGATAAGATACGGAGTAGAGCTGTGCGCTCTCTCTCCGGAGCCTCCCAGTGGAGGTCCCCCACGTTTTGTTGGGTTTGTTCACAGTTTTCCGAACCAGGTTTATAAGATCAATGGCTATCAGCAGTATCACGGTGCGGGGCGCTCGCCAGCACAATTTGAAAAACATTTCGGTTGAGATTCCGCGCAATACCTTAACGGTAATCACGGGGCTAAGCGGTTCGGGCAAATCGTCACTCGCGTTTGACACTATTTATGCCGAAGGCCAGCGCCGCTATGTGGAAACGCTCTCCGCATATGCGCGCCAGTTTCTCGATCAGATGGAGCGTCCGGACGTGGACTCGATTGATGGCCTGAGCCCGGCAATCTCCATCGAGCAGAAGACTACCTCACGCAGCCCGCGCTCTACAGTCGGAACAATCACTGAGATTTACGATTATCTACGCCTGTTGTACGCTTCAGTTGGCGTGCCGCATTGCCCCAAATGCGATAAGCCAATCAGCCGCCAGACGTCTGACCAGATTGTGCAACGCGTAATGCAACTGAAAGCCGAAGACCGCGTGATGATCATGGCGCCGCTGGTTCGCGGACGCAAAGGCGAGTTCAAGGAAGAACTGGCAAAGCTGGCGCAACATGGTTTTGTGCGCGCACGGATTGATGGCGAGCTTCGCCATCTGGACGAAGAGCTGGATGAAATTCAGCTAGATAAGCGCAAGAACCATACGATTGAAGTGGTGATTGATCGCCTGCTGGTGAAGTCCGGCATTGAGAAGCGGCTGGAACAATCCGTGGCCACGGCCATGAAGCTGGGCAAAGGCTTGGTGCAGGTAGCGGTGGTGAATGGAGAAGAGCATCTTTATTCCGCGCGCATGGCCTGTCCCGATTGCGGCATCAACATCCCGTCCCTGGAGCCACGCTCATTTTCATTTAACAGCGTGTATGGCGCTTGCCCGGAATGCAACGGATTGGGCAGCAAGTATGATTTTGATCCGGCCAAAATCATTGTGGACTGGTCCAAACCGCTGCTGGATGGAGCGCTCGGCCCTGGATCGGGGTCGTCTTATCTTCAGCGGATGGTCGATATTGTTGCCGCCGCTTATAAACTCGACCTGGCGACGCCATTTGAAAAATTTCCGGCGAAAATCCAAAACCTGCTGCTTTACGGGCCGGATGAAAAAGAAGCTCCGCGCCTGGGATTTCGCGGCGTGCTGGGCTTCTTGAAGCAGAACCTGGAAGAATCGACCTCTGAAAGTTATCGCGAGTGGATGCTGAGTTACATGTCAGCGACGAAATGTCCGGTCTGCCAGGGCAGGCGTCTGCGTCCGGAGAGCATTGGCGTAAAGGTCAATGGGCTCTCCATTTCAGATTTTACGGCGCTACCGGTTTCGCGCTCCGTGGACGTGGCAGCCAAGATTACCTTGACTGACCGGGAACGGCTGATTGCAGGCCGTGTACTGCATGAGATTAGCGAACGGCTTCAATTCTTGCATGCTGTAGGTCTGGGATACATATCGCTTGATCGTTCGGCAGCCACGCTTTCCGGCGGAGAAGGCCAGCGCATTCGGCTGGCAACCCAGATCGGATCCAAGCTGCGCGGAGTGTTGTACGTTCTCGACGAGCCTTCCATCGGCCTCCATCATCGCGATAATGACCGGCTTTTGCACGCGCTGGAACACTTGCGCGACTTGGGAAATACCGTGCTGGTGGTAGAGCACGATGAAGAAACCATTCGTCGCGCCGATTACGTGATTGATCTTGGTCCCGGCGCGGGGCTATTGGGCGGAGGCGTGGTGGCTGCAGGCACTCCAACCCAGATTATGGACCAGGCCAGTTCGGTGACGGGCCAGTACATTTCCGGGCAAAAAAATATCGCCACGCGTTTTGCCCCGCGTGCCGCCAACGGCAAGGCCGTTACGGTCCTCGGCGCCAAAGCCAATAATTTGCGCAGCGTTGACGTGACTTTTCCGCTGGGCGTGATCACAGTCGTAACCGGTGTTTCAGGTTCGGGAAAATCCACGCTGGTGAATGACATTCTTTATAAAGCACTGGCAAAGGCGCTTTATCGATCACGGGAAGAACCGGGCGCACACAAGGCAATCTCCGGCGCCGAGCACATCGATAAAGTAATCCGCATAGATCAATCGCCCATTGGCCGGACGCCCCGTTCCAATCCGGCGACTTATACCGGCGTGTTTACGCACATCCGCGATCTGTACGCCATGTTGCCGGAATCACGCGAACGCGGTTACAAGGCTGGACGTTTCTCTTTCAACGTTTCGGGCGGCCGTTGCGAGCACTGCCAGGGCGAGGGCGAGCGCCGCATTGAGATGAACTTTATGCCGGACGTTTATGTCCTGTGCGAGGTCTGCGGCGGCCATCGCTATAACCATGAGACGCTGGCGGTGCGCTTCAAGGGCAAATCCATTGCCGATCTGCTGGAAACGTCAGTGGCGGACGCGCTGCCGACCTTGGAAGATATTCCGCAGATCCGGCAAAAGCTGCAAACGCTGGACGATGTTGGCCTGGGTTACATCAAGCTTGGCCAATCCGCAGTGACGCTTTCCGGTGGCGAAGCACAGCGCATGAAGCTGGCCAAAGAACTTTCCAAGCGCCAGACCGGACGCACGCTCTACCTGCTGGATGAGCCAACCACTGGCCTGCACTTTGAAGATGTGAGCAAGCTTTTGGAAGTCATCCATCGGCTTACCGATCTGGGAAATTCGGTGATCATCATCGAGCACAATCTCGATGTCATCCGCAATGCGGATTGGATCATTGATCTTGGCCCTGAAGGTGGCGAAGATGGCGGCCGAGTGGTGGCACAGGGAACACCGGACCAAGTTTCGAAAATTAAGAAATCCTATACTGGCCAAGCCTTGGCGAAATACATGAACAGAGCTCGCAAGTAATTGATTGGATGGCTGTTGTTGGATTGTGTTCCGGATTCGTAACAAACCATAAAAGTCTCTTCATGAATCAAATTTATAAAGTAGATTGCTTCCAACCTTCTCCTTATACCTGGGCACAATCGAGGGGTAGCGGCTTTGGCTTTTTAAATGCTTCAAACGCTACCCCTTTAGTCTTTCCTAAGAAAACTCTCCATGGTGTAAATTGGATTTGAGAATCCATTCCCTCAATCCTGTGCAGTCTTTCGATCCGATCTCGCAAGCCGATGCGCCGCCTTCACTCGGAGCGGAGCCTTTGCCAGTTCCCGCACCGGCAAAAACGGAAATTGACCTCCTGGATGTCCTGCTGGTTGGCGTCGCGATGGCCATCGCATTTGTCATCTTTGGCGCCTTGGCGGCAACCATCTTCATTGTTGCTCATCGGTCGCATGGCATGAATCCCAAAGTGCTGGAAGATGCCATGACCAAGAATGTGTTTTTCATTGTGCCCACGCAGTTCGTGATTTATATAGCGATTATCGGCTTCATGGCGCTGCTGGTCTGGGTGCGCCACAAAACTTCGTTGGCTCAAGCTGTCCACTGGAACTTGCCCGCTCGCCAGCGCATTTGGGTGTTGGCGATGACGGTGGGTACGGCGCTGGCTTTGATCTCCGATATAGGCCAATTCGCGCTCCATCGCTGGATACCGGATACACTGCCCATCACGGAGTTTTTCAAGGACCGTCCATCAGCCTTGTTGCTGGGGGCTTTTGGAATTCTGGTTGCGCCGCTCATGGAAGAACTGCTTTTCCGCGGCTTTCTTTATCCGGCGCTCGCGCGTTGGACCGGGATGTCAGCTTCAGTGATCATTACTGCTTCTGCGTTTACTCTGCTTCACGGCGCGCAACTGGGTTATTCATGGGCGGCGCTGCTGTTGATCTTTGTGGTGGGCGTTACTCTTACCGTCACGCGGGCGCTCACCAACTCGGTGGCCACCTGCGTTATCGTACACATGACTTATAATTTCGTCCTGTTGTTGCAAACCTATATTGCCACGCACGGATTCCGCCAGATGCAGGGAATCTGAGCGGAAAATACGTTAATCTTAAAAAATCTATGTTTTCTTCTGCGCGCGACCGACTGCTTGAGTTGCTGGCTACCAATTCTTTCCGCCTGGGCGAATTCACGCTCTCTTCCGGCGCCAAGAGCGACTACTACATTGACTGCCGTACTACTACGCTTCATGCCCACGGCGCGGAACTCACCGGGCGTGTTTTTCTCGATCTCATTCAGCAGCAGGGCTGGCGACCGCACGCTGTGGGCGGGCTCACCATGGGGGCCGATCCAATCGTGGTCGCGACATCCGTCATCAGCTCGCAGGCTGGCGCTCCGGTCCACGGCTTTCTGGTGCGCAAAGCAGAGAAGGCCCACGGCATGGGCCGTCGCGTGGAAGGTTTTCAGGAAAAAGGCGCGCGCGTGGTGATTGTGGACGATGTCTGTACCACTGGAGGTTCGACCATCCAGGCCATTGAAGCCGCGCGCGAATTCGGGTTCAACATTACGGGCGTCGCGTGTTTGGTTGAACGCCTTGAAGCCGGCGGCCGGCCTGCGGTGGAGAAAGCTGCCGCTCCCGCGCCGTTCATCAGTCTGTTTACGTCAAATGATGTGAAGGCCGTGCATCTGAAACTGCACGCGCATAAATAAACACCGTCATCCCGAGGGCCGTCCATGAGCGAGCGTTTTCTTCAGCTCGCGAGTAGGCCCGAGGGACCCCGTGTTTGGCAGTAACAACGCAAGCTCCCTCGCTCCTTCTTCGGACGCTGATGAAAACGCGTCCTCATTTCACGGAGCTCGGGATGACGATTTATTATTTTAAACACCATTTTAGACATGGTGCGCAGTGGTTCACTGCTCCTATTTCGCTACTGATTTCGTCGTCGTCACCGGTACCTGCTCAAGAATCCTGATGCCGAATCCTTCCAGCGCAGCCACGCGCTTGGGGTGGTTTGTAAGCAGGCGGATGGAGCGAATGTTCAAGCTCGAAAGAATTTGCGCTCCCACGCCGATGTCGCGCTGTGTTTTCCTCTGGTGGGCAGGCGCAGAGCGCGGCTCACGATGGAACGCCAGCCGCTTTTCATCGTCCACGTTGAAGCCTTTGGAAGTCTGGTGCAGATAGATCAGT
>JBARNL010000139.1:0-3718 GCA_049802955.1 Candidatus Angelobacter sp. | reverse complement strand
GGTCTGGACATGGCTTCCTCCCCCAGAAACATGAATGCCGCCGCCGTGCTGGTAGAACGCGCCAAAGCTTGCCTCAGGAATCTTGACCTTGACCCGTGGGAGTTCCATGCGGCCATTGACGCTTTGGAAGAGCAAGAACTGAAGTCTTTTGGCTATGATTATTTTTATTTCAACCTGCTCTCCGTTTTTGGAGCCACGCGAGAGGTAGCAGAGATCAGGCGGTTGGCGGCGGAGTGCAATCGAACGAAACTGCGCTCTGGATGGGCCGCGTGCCGCTACATCCTCGACTTGAAAAGAGGGGCTTGCCCGCTTGTTCCGCGCCTGCGGAACTGGAATACCAAGATGTTAGAAGAAGCGCTCGCGAAAGGGCGTGGCCTGCTCCTCTGTGCCACCCATTTCGGCGCTTTCCGGAGCATCACATCTGATCTTCTTGCGATGGGCTTCTCCCTAAACGTCGGTTTGGATAGCGGATCTTCAGCCAATATGAAGGGCTTGAGCGAACTGGCGGGCGAAGCGCAGCAAGACAATGGCCGTGCGGCAGCCACACTGAGGGTTGGCAAGGGCGTTTTCAGGGTAGTGGACGTAGAGCAAAACAGGTTAGGGACCACAATGTTGCTTGCGGCCCTGAAGCGAAATGAAATTGTCCTGCTGTTCATCGACGGAAATACCGGGATCGACGGGAATCGGGGGAAATCAAACCGTGCTGATCTGTCTTTCCTTAGCCATCGCTGCCTGGTAAAGGCGGGGGCCGCAAACCTTGCCCTCCTGAGCGGCGCGTCCATGATGCACGTGGTGGCCTTGAACGGCTCGGGTCCACAAGTGCCCGAGGTAGCGCTGCAGCACCTGTTCAAGACGGCCTCGTTTTCTTCTGACAACAAACGTGAGCAACGCGCGAGCGCCATAACACGGGAAATTTACCAGCAACTGGAAAGCTTCATTCTGCGTTATCCGGAACAATGGGAAAGTGCATGCCTGCTGCACCGCTGGCGCGCTCCTGAAACCCAGCCCATGGAATTCCCAACTCCGAATACGGATGAAGTTTCTCTCATGCTGGAACAGGCCGGCCCAGTTGGATTGAAGCCGGAGCGCGTCGCCCGGGTCGATACTGGCAGCGGCCCGATGCTGGTTGATGTCAGCAATTTGCGTGTTTTTCAGATCGGCACAGGCCTTGAACCCGTTTTACAAAAGCTCTGCGACTCAGAATTCAGCTATGGCTACTTCCAACAGGTTGCCCGGGACAGGAAAAAGGAGGTTGCCACCTTGCTGTCCAGACTTTGCTCGCTCCAATGGATTGCTCCGGCGACCCGAGGACAGCCGCCACCTTCCGTTGGTGGTTAAGGTTTCCTTGATCGTTACGGATGCGCGTGACCGGGCCGGAGGTTCTGTTTACATGCGGAACAGAGGAGCAAGAAACGCCGCGAGCTGCAAGTAATTCTTATAGAAAGGAGGAACCATTATGGCAGAAGACAAAAAGAAAGAACTCATGATCGAAGAGTTCTCCATTCTCGAGCTGGAAGACAGGCTCGAGTTCCTGGAAAAGAGCGACACCAACTGCAGCTGCCCTGGCCCAAAGCCAGCTGCTACTTAATCCGCAATACTCACTTTGGCGCCCGCCATGGGCGCTGAAGTGAGTTTTATCCGGCAAGACGGCCAGGCCTCGCAGGCACGCTCGTCTCAATAGATCCACGACGGTAACAAATTATGAAATTGGTCTTCAATCCCCATATCAGGCTTCAGCCTTTCGACAGCACTCTAAACGAAAAAATGGTGCTTTGTGAAATCCCCACCAGGAATTCAGAAGTGGCTGCCCGTTATGCTATCCCGGCCCACCTTATCGAATTTCTGGAACGCTTTGACGGAAAGACCCCGGTCGAGGAGGTAATTAGGACTTATGTAGCCGAGCATCTAGGCGCATTTCCCCAAGAAAAGCTGAACACACTGGTCTCGCAGTTCTGTATTCCGAAGCAGTTGCTGATTGATCCCATGCAGACCTATGAACCTCTCAAGCCTAGCCGCAGCCGGCGGTCTTATCTGTATCTGAAGGTTGGCTTGATCCCGGCCTGGCTGGTGGCGAAGGTCGCGCGACCGCTGAAATGGTTATTCAGCATGCCGGTGATCCTGGCGTTTCTTCCATTCTTCATCATCACGCAGGTCATCTACTTGCGCTTCATTCTTCCGCAATATCATTTCAACTTGAACAATATCAGGGGATATGATTTCTTTTTGCTCAGTCTTATCACATCGATCTTTGGCCTGTTCCATGAACTGGGGCATGCTTCCGCGCTGAGCCATTATGGCGGCAAGCGCGCGGAAATCGGATGGGGGCTCTACTTTGTATTTGCCGTTTACTACACAGACCTGTCTGAAGGCTGGCGCCTGAAGAGGATGCAAAGGGCCATGATCGACATCGGCGGGATCTACTTTCATTGCATCAGCCTGATACTGCTCCTGGGACTGATTTACCTTACCCATTGGCCGATGCTGGTGTATTGCTTCTTTTTCATCGATGCGCAGATTGCCGGTTCTCTGAACCCTTTCCTGCGCATGGACGGCTACTGGCTGATGTCTGATTTGTTCGGCATTTCCAACCTGCGCAAGCAGTCGATCGGCATGTTGGAGCGGGCATTTTACAAGTTATGCGGCATCGAATCTCAGCCTGCATTTCCGGTGGTGCAACTCAGCCGCGGCGCCAATCTTTTCGTGATTATCTACAGCCTTGCGAGTTTCGGATTTTTCATATACCTGACCGGAATCATGCTCCAGCAGGTTGTGTTTCGCCTGATGCCGGCCTATCCCAAGCTGATCAGTGATTTTGTGCATCTTGCCAGAAGCAATCCGGCCAATATTGGCGGGCTGATGAATCTTCTTGCCGGTATTTTATTCAAGGGGCTGGCTCTGTTTGGATTGGGCATGCTTGTTTACAGGTTCATCAAGGGGTTTCTCCGGTTTGCAGCCAGGTTGTCTGCGGGACTGAAGGTCCGTTTCTTGCGGTCGGCTTCTGACTTCATGCCCTGATTATTTCCTGGCGAAAGGAAAGTTCAATGGCAACATTTCCATATCCTGATTGCAAATTTGAGCTGAGCCACCGCCTTGCTCTTGAGTCCAACGATGACAAGGCGGCGGTTATTTTTGATACTGAAAGCCGCACCCGCATGAAGGTCAGCCGTGCTCTTTATGCGCTGATGCTTGAGTTCAAGAGCCCCTGTCGCCTGGACGAGGTGCTGGACCAGAAACAACTTCAGTCTCTGCAGCCGCTGCTTGAGCGCCTCCTTGATGCTGGCTTTCTTGTAGACATCAAGAAGCAGCGCCTTCCCCTGCCTAAACCGGAGGTGCGGCTCGCACCCGTCTTTCCCACGATGTTCCAAGCACCGCTCCATGAGACGGGACAGCCTCCGTCCGATGTTGCCATAGTAGGAGTGCCTTACGATGGCGGGAATATGGTGGATCCGGGAATGAGGCATGCCCCGCACGAAATGCGAAGACGGTCCTGCAGCCAGGAATACCGGTTAGATTGTCTCACCGGCAAACCGAAAGGGTGGTTTGATGCCGGCAATAACGAGAGAATCCTGGAGGGTGTAACAATCTCGGACTGGGGCGATCTGCGGTTCACCTACGGAGAAGCTCCCGAGGTTATCTACAAAAGGTTGGGTGCAGTTTGTGCGGATATCTTTCGGCAAGGTTCTTTCCCCGCATTTATAGGCGGCGACCACTCCATTTC
>JBARNL010000138.1:0-8832 GCA_049802955.1 Candidatus Angelobacter sp. | reverse complement strand
GCCCTGTGATCCCCTGGAGCCGAGCGATCCCACCACCATCACGCGCCCGGGGAATCCACAATACATCGCCGCATGGAAGGCGCTTTATAACTATCCCTACAGCGACCGCAGCCCGGAGCATGTGAAGGAACTGCTTCAGACCAAGCAGAAGATCATGCAGGAGCAAGGCGACAATTTTCCCAACTGGGTCCTTGACCAGCTTGGCATTGAAACCGAACTGGCCAACCGCGTGGCCATGGGACGCGGCCTGCAGCCGCCGCGCTTCCGCTGGGTGCCCTTTGACGACGCACTGATGTATCCCTTAAAAAATTCCAGCCTGGCCAGCGAAACCCCCGACCGCAAATTTTTCTTTCAGCGCGAATCCATGCTGCTGCGCCGCTATCTTAAAGATATTGATCGTGACGCGTTGCCGCCGACGCTCCAGGAATACGTTGCTAAAGTGGTTACACCCGTGCTTGAAATGCAGAAGAAAAACGGCGCGGTGGCCATCAAGTTTGAAGCTGCTTACCTGCGCTCCCTTGACTTTGGCCCCGCAGAGTCGCTTCAGCAGGTGCAACAGGTATACGCCCACTTCATCAAAGGCGATGTTCCGTTTACGCACGATTACACCCGGCTGCAAAATTTCATTTTCCGCTATATCGCGCGTGAAGCCGGACGCCTGGGACTGCCGGTACACATCCATACCGGCGGCGGATGCGGGACCTATTTCATGCTGATGGGATCAAATCCGGCCCTGCTGGAATCGGTGCTCAACGATCCTTCACTGCGCAAGACCAACTTCGTCCTGCTCCAAGGCGGCGCTGGTCCATTCACCCAATACGTCGACTATCTGCTGATGAAACCCAATGTTTATGCTGATTTTTCCGAACAGACGTGGCTGATTTCTACCCGGAAATTGAGTGAGAACATACGCGACTTGCTGGAGTGGTATCCCGAGAAAGCCATGTTCGGCACCGATCTTTACCCGAATACCCCGGAAATTAACTGGGAAGAAATTGGCTGGCAAACCACCCACTCCGCCCGCGAAGCCCTGGCCATTGCTCTGACCGGCATGATGCAGGATGGGGAAATCACCCGCGAACGCGCTCTGGAACTCGCTCATATGGTCCTGCATGACAACGCCGCCAAGCTGTATGGCTGGACGAAAGGAGCTAAATAAGCCAGACAAAACACCGGCATGGGCATCGCTGGAGCGAGGCCAAGGCCAAGGATTTGCATACCCTATCCGTCTCAAAATAAGACACTTTGGAATCGTAGATTTTAATGTATTTTCGGCAACTTACCCCTTGACTTGGATTAAAGACGCTGCAAAACTCAGCATGTTCATACGACCGTTCCCTTGATTGTCTGATGTAATACAAAGCACTCCGCAGTTATACGAACTTGTCTCTTAGATTTTAGTTGTGAACACGGTGTAAGCCGTGTGGGCCGAACCCGACGGGTAGGGATTCACTTCTGGGATTTCCATTGAGTCACGTTTGTGCTCTGGGCGGATTCCTGGGCGTGAATGCAGGAAAGGGGCACTCTCAAATGGCCTTCCAGGACAAAGATCTCAAGTGTGTGGACTGCGGCGCCGATTTCATTTTCACCGCTGGCGAACAACTTTTCTTCCACGATAAACAATTCAAGAACGAACCTAAACGCTGCAAAAACTGCAAGGGTAAACGCGCCCAGGCACTGGGACTGCCACACAACGGCGGCAACTATCAAAGAGTGGAAACCAAGGCCGTCTGCTCCGGCTGCCAGCGGGAAACGACTGTCCCGTTCAAGCCAACGCAGGGCCGTCCGGTGTTTTGCCGCGAGTGCTTCCAGCAGCGCAAGACGAGTGCTGCTTCTGCCTAAACCAGTTCTTTCTCCAAAAATCAGGCCCACTGAGCTCAAGGGCCGCAGTGTGTTTTAAAAGAAGTGTGTTTTAAAGTGTCCCTCCGCGGGTTGTTCTTTAAGGCGTGGTACTTACGCAGGCTTCTTGGCGGCATGTGAGGCTTTTGCCTTGACGCCGGATTTTGCTGCCCTCTCCTGTTTCTGGTCCTCATGCTGGATTAACAACACTTCAATGCGGCGCAGGAGATCGTCAGTATTCATGGGCTTCACCAGCATGGAATTTGCGCCCTGGGTCTTCCAGTCGCCCCCCAGCAGGGGATAGGCAGTCAGGATAGCCACCGCGGGATTGTAGGCCGTCTTCTTGGCCGCGCGAATTACGTCATAGCCGGCCTTCTCATGCTCCATTTTCATATCGGTAATGACCATGTGGTACGTATTGGCATTCAACTTGGCAATGGCTTCTTTAGCTGAGATTGCTGTTTCCACTTCAAAATGGTGTATTTCCAGAATGGTTTTGAGGGTCAGCAGTATGGCCAGTTCGTCATCTACCAAAAGAATACGGCGTTTCATGTGAACTCCAGGGATTTTGAATCGCTTTTTAAGATGCAGCCAGCAATTGTATTGGTTGTGAGCTGCTGCACGCGTGGTGCTTCGGAAGTCCCATTATAATACTGTACGTGCCTAGATTTTTGGTGCAAAGTTTTGGCTGCCGCGCCACTCAGGCGGATAGCGCCGCAATTGAACGCCAACTTGCGACACGGGGATTATCACAGGCCCACTCTTCCCGCGACGCTGATGTTGTCGTCCTGAATACTTGCACGGTCACCGCCGCCGCAGACCAGGACGCTCGCGCCTCCATTCGCCGTATCCATCGCGAAAACCCAGATGCAAGAATCATGGTAACGGGCTGCTATGCCCAGCGCGCGCCGCAGGAGATCGCCGCGCTCCCTGGAGTGACGTGGGTAGTGGGCAATTCTCATAAGCATCGCGTGGCGGAGATAGCTGGCGGCAACGGATTCGAAACTGGGTTTCAAGCCCAAGTCCATGAGGAACATCCCAGCGAGAATGGGTTAGACGGTTATCGGTTTGGCGAGCATGGAATCGGTCAGGATTCGCTGCGGAATTTTGTTTCTCTGGAAAGCGTGGCGCTCTCCGCACCGGCCTTCACTCTGGTTGGCGACATTTTTGCCCATACGGATATGATCGCAGCGCCGGTTTTTGCCGGCGACAGCATCGCTGAAAAAACGCGTCCCAACTTAAAGGTGCAGGATGGATGTAATAACCGCTGCTCCTTCTGCATTATTCCCAGCGTCCGCGGGCAAAGCCGCTCGATGAAACTCGAGCGCGTGATTGAAGAAGCCAGCGCGCTTGTCGCGGCGGGCTACCGCGAAATTGTTCTCAGTGGCATCAACCTGGGCCGCTGGGGCCGGGACTTCCAGCCGCAACAAAAGTTTGAATATTTAGTGCATGCGCTCCTCGAACACACAAGCATCGAAAAAATCCGGATCAGCTCCGTCGAGCCAATGGACTGGAGCGACGACCTGATCGCCTTGGTCGCCGGTTCGCCGCGCATCGCCAAGCACGCGCATGTTCCCCTGCAATCCGGCAGTGACCGCATTCTGCGCCGGATGCATCGCAAGTACCGCCCGTGGCATTACGCGGAAAAGATCAGGAAAATCCGTGAAGCCATGCCGGATGCGGCGATTGGCGCCGACGTGATGGTGGGCTTCCCGGGCGAGACCGGGGAACTTTTCGAAGAAAGCCGCAGCTTCATCGAGCACCTGCCGTTCACCTATCTGCATGTGTTCACGTATTCGTCGCGACCGGGAACGCCTTCGGCCTCCATGCCGGACCAGGTGCCGGTACAGGTCGCGCGGGAACGCAACCGAGTGCTGCGTGATTTGGCGGCGGAAAAGAATCGCGCATTTCGCGAAAGTTTCATTGGACGCGCTCTGGAAGTCATCACGTTACAAGCGGGTGGCGACGGCTGGACCGAAGCGCTAAGCGACAATTACCTGAAAGTTCGCTTATCGGGGCGGCACGATCCAAACACGACGATGCGGGTCAGCATTTCCGGTCCCGAAGGCGATTGGCTGTTTTAGGCACTGCGCTGCAATAAAGGCCAGCAAAGAGAATCTTGTTGTATTTTCTTTATATACCGTCTATAGTTTAGATGGTTATTATGGAAAACGTCAGCCTCAAACTGAAGCAAGCCAGCGCAGTGTTGGGTGTCTCACCCAAAGACCTGCAAAACCTGGTGCAACTCGGGGTACTGCGCCCATCCCGAAGAAACCTGGTCTACTGGTTTGATACAAGCCTTCTTTTGCAGGCTAAAGTTGCCTTTTATCTCAAAGATTCTCTGGGCAGCTCGAGTGATCTCCTGGCGAGATTTACCGCGGCACTCTCGCAAAATTTAACCAGCGGCAAATTAAATGAACTGGAGGACGTTTCCCTCCGCTCCCGTCCGGCAAGCGGCAAAGATGCGGTGGAAATCAGAATTCCCCTTCGTTCTCTTGCACTGGAATTGCAAAAACAGCTGCCCCGGGCTACTGCCACCCACGATCTTCCACGAGGCCGGAAAAGACCGGGATGGAAAAAGGATTTTTTGCGCAGCCTGCAAGCCGCTGCCACTGAGATGAGAGATGTTTCAGAAGAAGAGATCCTAAATACCGTCCGGGAGACTCGAGCAATGCTGCTGGCACGCAGAAAACGACCATCGGTGTCGAACGTGCTGGCGCAATCCAAGCACTCAATGAAGCAATCTCCCGACGAAGTGTCCGGTCCTCGCAGACCCAGTTCGGCCCGCAAAAAGCTACCGGAGATCACAGTCGTTGCCAGCGCGAAAACGAAAACAGCCTAGAGGCGTGGTCGATACATCAGTCCTGGTCGCAGGAATTGCAGGTCTCAAACCCGGAGACATCGGGTGGCAAAACTCCAGCGCTACGATGCTTCGGGATTGGTTCGACAACGGCACATTCATCTGGCTTCATACGGACGAAATCATTCTGGAATACAAGACGGTGTTGGCACGCCTCGGCGTCGGTCGCTCGACAATCGGCAGGGTCATTAATCTTTTAAACGAAGAAGGAGAGCTCGTCACGGTCTCTTCCGCGCCATCTATCTCTCCGGACCCTGACGATGATCCCTTCTGCCTATGTTCCGAGCAGGGCGCAGCCGATTTTTTGGTGACATTAAATCCCAGGGACTTTCCCCAGAGGCTTCTTGCTGCTCATGTAATCGCGCCAGGGAAAAAAATTCCCACGACCCGGCGCAAGAAGGCAATTCGCAATGGACAGCGCTGAGAGAACGCGGCTTTATTATCGCCGCGTGAAATTCTGAAGGACATTTCTTCAGGGCCAACCTGAATCCGGCAGCCCACATCTAGCTCACGTAAGTCCCTCATGCAAACTCAGCCCCATCATCCCCTGGCGCTGATGGACCTCCAATGGCTTTCAATCCGACGAAGCTACGGCTCCGTTCTGAGGTATGTATGCGCGGAATTTTACATTCGCTGCAAAAGACGTTTGTGATCGCGGGCATTGTCGGCCTCTCGCTGGCCGCAACTGCTCAATGCAAGTTCACCACTCTAAACATTCCAGGAGCCGTCACCAGTACGGCCATCGGGATCAACGACCAGGGCGCAATTGTGGGCGCATTTACCACCAGCACCACTGATGACCGCGGCTTCCTGTTGTTCCAGGGCAAGTTCACGCATTTCAACTTCCCGGGCGCGTTTAGCACCGAAGCGAGCGACATTAACAATGTTGGACAGATTGTGGGAGACTACGGCAATTTGCAAACCGGCCAACACGGCTTTGTGGTGCAGAACGGAGTGTTTCACTCGATCTCCGCTCCTGCTGCTCCTTCGCAAACGCAGGCGATCGGCATCAATAATTTTGGCGTAATCGTGGGTCGGGCCGGTATTTCCGGGTTCCGCCTGAGCAGTGGACATTTCACTACCATCCGGTTTCCCAACTCGAGCCGCACCTCGGCGTCGGGCATCAATGACTCCGGCGTGATTGTGGGGACTTATGGCGACACAATCGGTTTTAATCATGGTTTCATGCTGAAGAACGGGACCTACAGCAAAATCGATTTTCCCGGCGCTACTAACACCTCAGTGTCCCGCATCGACAACGAGGGTGACATAGTGGGGAGTTACGATATCAATGGGGGTGATGAACATGGCTTTACCCTGGACAAAGGGCGCTTTTTGACGCACGACGATCCGAACGCGGGTCTGGCGACTTTCATTCTCGACGTCAATAAGTTTGACACGATCGTTGGCGGTTATGTCGATCCGGGTGGACACAATCATTCCTTCAAAGCCAACTGCACTGGAGTTTTTTAAGCCAAACCGGGTGATTGCCGTCGGCTGGCGACGATCACCCAGACTACCCATGCTATAATTTTCAAGTCTTGCCACATGTGTGTGGCGCCCCCCGCAATTCCACTAAAAGCGTGAGTTTGCCGGGAGGGTTCACGGAGGATCGCATAGATAAACGCTTTATTAAGATGAATGAGCGGATCCGCGCGCGCGAAGTACGCGTGATTGGCGCGGACGGCGAACAGCTTGGCATAATGACGCCGCAGGATGCAACGCGAAAGGCCCGGGAACAGGCTCTTGATCTAGTTGAGATTTCCGCCACGGCGCAGCCCCCGGTTTGCCGCATCATGGACTACGGCAAGTTCCTCTACGAGCAGGAAAAAAAGGAACGGGCGGCTAAAAAGAACCAGAAACAGATCGTCCTGAAGGAAGTAAAGTTCAGCGTCAACGTGGATGAGCACGATTACGTCACCAAAAGAAACCATGTTTTGCGGTTTCTCTCGGAAGGTGACAAGGTCAAAGCCAGCCTGCGTTTCCGCGGACGCGAGATGGCCCACCAGAATCTGGGAAGAAAAGTTCTGGAGCGGCTGGTAGTTGAGGTCGGCGACAAAGGGATTGTGGAATTCAGGCCGCGCATGGAAGGCAATACCGTGCACGTGATCCTGGCTCCTCCAAAACAGGTGCCTGGCGGCGCAAAAAAGCAGGACAAACCGCCGCAGCAGCCCCCCGCACAAACCGGACCAAGACCGTAAGCTGCGGTTAGCAATTGGCAAATAGCAAGTAGCCAATGCGATCCGAACCCAGGCGAGAATGCTTGCGCAGCACAAAGCTAATTGCCAACTGCTAATTACTAATTGCTAAGGAATTATGCCTAAACTGAAAACACACAAAGGCGCAGCCAAACGCTTTAAGAAGACCGCGACCGGCAAGATCAAGCGCGGTAAAGCATTCAAGCGCCATATTCTTACCTCCAAGGACACCAAGCGCAAGCGCCACCTCGATACGGATACTCTGGTGAGCGCGGCCGATGCGCCAAAAGTCAAGAGGATGATCCCGTACTAAACCAGGGACAGAGCCTGGCCCGCCTGGGGAAAACCAGCGCTGAGGCCGGACCTGAAAAAGCGGGCGTGATCTAAAAATTGCGCTCAACGCGAGCGAACAGGGACCTCTAAAACCTTCCCTGCAGCCGCGATAACCGCCGGGAATCCGGCAACAAAAAGGGAGCAACACATGCCTCGCGTAAAACGTGGTACTAAACGCCGCCAGCGCCGCAAAAAAATACTTGAGCGCGCCAGCGGGTATTTCCTAACAAAATCAAAGCTGCATCGCGCCGCCAAACAAGCGGTGGAACGCGGCCTCAAGTTTGCTTACTCCGGCCGCAAACAGAAGAAGCGCCAGTACCGTTCCATCTGGATCGTCCGCATTGGCGCGGCCTCTCGTGCGCAGGGCATCAGCTATAACCAGTTCATCAGCGGGCTTAAAAAAGCCGGCGTGGAACTGGACCGCAAGATCCTGGCTGACATCGCGACAAATGACGCAGCAGGGTTTGTGGCGTTGTGCGAAACCGCCAAGCGGGCCAACACAAAAGCAGCATAGGCAAGAACCTTAACCACAAAGGACACAAAGGTTCACAAAGAGAAAAGCCTAGCCGCGAATTTCGCGAATAGACACGAATTGTAAGCATGATTTGCGTTTTCGCGGTGATTGGCGGCTGAGTAGATTTCGTGTTGCTTCATGTCATTTGTGGTCTCTCTTCCCAGTCGATGAATGTGCCTCTTTCGGCAACAGAGCACAATCTTCACAACGGAATGACTACTCCGTGTTCCGTCGTGTCCTTTGTGGTTAAATTTTTCTTCAGCCCAGAGTACAATCCTGCCATGCTTTCCCGCAGATCCTTTTTCAAGACCGCCGGACTTGGCGCCGCTGTGGCCGCCAGCGCAAGCTTGCCCACTGAACTGTTGAGCTGGGCTGAGCCGCAGCGCAATGCCACGCCGGGCGGGCCTATTCTGCTCAACAGCAATGAGAATGCTTACGGGCCATTTCCCAGCGTGCTGGCCATGAAGAACCCTTTTCAGGAGGCCAACCGCTATCCTGACCGCGGCTATGACAAGCTGATTGAGCGCATTGCCGCCATGCATAACGTCAAGACCGATCAGGTGATGTTGGGCTGCGGTTCGACAGAGATCCTTAAAGTCGCTGCCAGCGCTTTTACCGGGCCGGGCAAAAAACTGGTGATGGCCTCGCCCACCTTTGAAGCGATTGAATTCTATGCCAAGGCCGTGAATGCTGAAGTCGTCAAAATTCCACTGGCGGCTACCTACTCCCATCAACTGGTGCAGATGGCCGAGGCAGTGGGAAAAGATGGCGGGCTGATCTACGTCTGCAATCCCAATAATCCAACGGCCAGCGTAACGCCGCGGCGCAGCCTGGAAATCTTTATCCGCAACCTGCCGCCGAATACCTATGTATTGATGGATGAGGCTTATCACGACTTCGTCCCGGTGGCTGCCGACTACATTTCTTTTCTGGCCACGCCCATTGATGAAGACCGCGTGATTGTGGCCCGAACGTTCTCCAACATTTACGGCATGGCCGGCCTGCGGCTGGGATATGGCGTCACGTCGGCACAAAACAGAAAACTAATGGCAGCGCACAAGCTTGAGGACAGCACCAATATCCTGGCC
>JBARNL010000137.1:0-2149 GCA_049802955.1 Candidatus Angelobacter sp. | reverse complement strand
GTACGGAAGAGGACGGACGCATTGCTGACCAGGACACCGCGCAGGACATTGCCGATCGAGCAGCAAGCTCTTACACCAAGGAGTTTCTCTTTTCGCAGAGCAATAATGATCGCCAGCTATTGGCAATGGTAGAGACCGCCTTGCAGCGTATCCGCGAAGGCGAATTTGGTGAATGCGTGAACTGCGGCAATGAGATCAACGCCAAACGGCTGGAAGCCGTGCCCTGGACCCGCTACTGCATTGCCTGCCAGGAGAAACTGGAAAACGGCCAATTGGAAGAAGTAGAGGAATAGTTCTTCCTGCTAACAAAAGCTAAATGAAAAAGGGAGATGCATCGCGCATCTCCCTTTTATATTTCAGATTGTTTTTAGTAGAGGTTAAACGCAACTTCAATATTCATCTCAACCGCAACAGCGCGGCCGTCTTTCTTTGACGGATCGAACTTCCAGGTCTTCACGCCTTCAATGGCCTTTTCATCCAGGCCCATGCCCAGTGAACGAATCACGCGCGGGTTGTGTACGCGGCCATCTGTGCCGACGATAATATTCAACACCACAACACCCTGATATTTCGCCTTGCGCGCTTCCTCGGAAAACTCTGGTTCAGGAGTAAAGATCGGCCGAGGCGCGCTTACGCCCTCACCCACATGAAAAATTCCCGGGCCTACGCCAGGGCCGCCATGTCCTGATCCAACGCCCCCGCCACTGCCGCTGCCAATACCGCCACCCACGGCCACGCCATTGGAAGGCGTCATCAGCTTGGAAAGCGGATCGCCCAACTGCGTGTTTGGAGGGGTCTTTATATCGGCAACCACGGTTGGCTCGACCATCAGCTTACTTTTCTGCTGAACCAATACAGTGGGCGGAGTGAATTGCTGCTTGGCCGCTTTCGGAGGAGTGCCGGTGGACGCTTTCAATTTGCTGGCATCGCCGCCACCACCGCCGCTGGGGCCGTCTTTGCCAATTTTCATCGGTATATAGGGCGCAAGTTCCACGGAATTGGCAGTAGTCGGGGGAATGATCTTTGCCGGAACAGTCAAATGCAACAACCACAACATCAACCCCAAGGCTGCCGTGTGGGTCACAAAGGATAGAAGAAAATTCTCAGGGCGCTGCTGGTATGTGCCATATCCGACGCCCAGCATTGTGGGCATTACCGAGGTATTCAGCGGCTGCTCTTTAGCGAACTTCACTACTTCTTGCTGTGGTGCTTCAGGGTCACCAGAGGCTGGTTTTTCCGGCTTCGGATTCTTTGGATCAGGCAAAGGCATAGTAAAAGTTTATCTAGTTTAGACTCCATGCGGCGAAGAAAAGTTTCACTTTGGTATTTGCACTAAAGCTCATTCTTCATAAATCCGTGCTGAACCAACAACTTAACGGTGAAAGAGTGAGCCAAAAAAGCCCTTTACCCGCCCCATAAAGCCCTTCTTTTCTTTCTGCGGCTTCTCTTCTGCTTTAGATGTCTCAACCGTTGCCTTTGGAGACACCTCAAGCTGCTTTTCTACCAGAACGACCGGATCAACCCTTTCTTGCACGAAATAAACGTTCGGCAGCGAGGAAAATTGCACCTTTGCCACGGCGTATGGGCGCGCTGCGCCCGGACGGGCGCTGAATACAAAGGGCGTATCGACCTGAATATGGACCTGCCCCGGTTTATCGGGCGGCAAAGGCGATGTAGTCTCATTTGTGCTGACCGCAACTTGCTGCGCCGGCCTGGGCGTCTCATCCGGTAATTTCGCGTTCGGCTGCGCTTCCGTGCGCATCACAGGCGCTGCCGGAGGGCAGCCACATTCGCCGGTGAGGGCCGTTTTGCCGTCCAGCTTGCCGCCCCGTAAGATCATGGCATGATTGAGACCGGCCTTATAGCTTCCCGTTCCCAGCAGCTCTGAAAATGTAATTTCAGATTCATTCCCCGCCAGCGGTTTCACGCACGTATCGCCCTTTTTGTTGATTCCCAAAGCGAAGTGAAATGTGCCGGGGCCCACCAGCGAAACGTTGAAATCTGGGGTCATCACAACGTCAGCAGCCTGCTCTTTTAACTCGTACTCGATTTCCAATGCGCCTGCGCCTGTCGCCAGCATCAACCCCTGGCCGCTTGTAGTCACGGTCAGACCCCGTTTCGGGCCGATACGCACATCTCCGCCGCGAGC
>JBARNL010000136.1:0-4233 GCA_049802955.1 Candidatus Angelobacter sp. | reverse complement strand
GACATCGATTGGTTGAACGCCTTTGAATTGTGGTATCAGCATTACCGGCGATTTAGGCAGATCGGCACCCCACGCCCGGCCTTCCAGTGGAGGCGTATAAAACATCAAGTGGGACAAATTGTGATCACCCTTATCGGTGAGATAAGCGCTCTTCGACATCATGTAACTCATTGCGCCTGGTTCGAGGGGCGGTAGCTTACCTTTTTCAAATGCCGCCTTATTGCCCACGATAATCTCGGCCTTCGTTCGCCCTGCTAACGCCATATCTGTTCTCTCAAAAGTAGCCGGCAAAACGGAGCGAGCGGCCGGCGGATTGAAACAGATTGGGCCTCGAAGTTTAGGGTTCCAAAACCCCGGATCGTCCGCAGGGGACATCCACGCTCGCTCGACAAGGCACACAAAACCGTTCTTGCCTTCTGCAGCAGTTTCGTAACCATGAGCCCCGAGGACCATAATCTTTGCATCGCCCGAGATCGATTCCGGGGCCGCGCTTCGAGCCAACGCAATCTCGGCTTTTCGGTCTGGCATGAGGTACTGCTCAAGAGGCGCCATGCTCGGATAGGCCGTTTTGGGCGTTTGTGCCTGCCCTTGCTTCATTCCAATCACGACAAGTAAGAAAACGAAATTTAGAGAAACCATTACTGCAAAACTTGCTCGGTTCATCATTTCCTCCTGCGATGAGTCACTGCCGTTTCTTAACAACACGCCCTTTCGACATCAAACGCCGTCCGCCTCTGCGCGATTGACGAGGTGCGCGAAGAGACCTCAGCCACTCCACGATATTTCTCATTCCCGCTTTCCACACCTTCGCATCTTGAGCGTTCTTTGCCAACGTGGCGTAGCCCTCGACCATCGCGACCAGAAAGCTGGCAGTCAGGTCTGGATTCAAGTTGCGGCGAACTGTTCCCTGGGACTGCCCTTTGCGCAAAAGCGTGGCAATTCCTTCCTGCCATTCAAGAAAAATACTCTCCAGCCGCTTGCGGAATCGCTCGTCCAGCGGAGACATTTCCTGTGCCAAATTCAGCAGCGGACAGCCAGCGCGAACGTCTTTGGGCCGAGTTGGTATCCGCCGGACAACGCTGATCAAAACGCCGATGGCTTCCCCCTCGCTAAGCATAGGACGCAGCCACCTGTCGCGCGTAAAGTTTGCGATGATCTCTTCGACAACGGCAAACCCCAGAGTTTCTTTACTGTCGAAGTGGTAATAGAGCGCTCCCTTGGTGACGTTGGTCGCGGCGAGAATTGCATCGATGCCAGCACTCTGGAAGCCTGATCTCTGGATCTCCTGAAAGGCCGCTTGCAGCAAGCGTTGCCGCGTGCGCTGCGGATCACGGAGCCTTCGCTTCCTAGTCCGATTACTTAACATACCAACTAGTATGTATGTTATTCATCTGAACGTCAATCACAACTGGAGCGGCCTGACTTTTGCCGGCTGACGTTCTCGATTTTTGTAATATCTCGCCAGTGTTTGTATGGAAAGCTGGAGAAATAGTCGTTCTAGCCATTCTGGGATGGTCTCAGGAGGCTGTTATCCCTCCACTCGTTTTTGACATCTGCAATGCCAGCCATGTTGTGTCACGTAATCGTTGCGGACGTGGAGGATCAAATGCTTCTTTAGTTGTCGGCAATTACGACTTTACTGGAGGAAAAAGAAGACATGAGTACTTTTAAACTGATGCGGAATTTCTGGATAGTGTGGGTTACGACGATTATTCTGGCGTGTTTTAACGATGCGGCGGCTCAAGTGAGCTACAAAGTGATCGATCTGGGCACTAACAAAAGCAACGATAACTTTAGCATGGCCATGGGGCTCAATAATCAGGGCTGGACGGAGAACATGGATGGCTTTGTGAACCTTCCCGAGAATAATCTTTTTACGACCGTGGCAAGGGGCCGCGCGGTAATCAACCGCGACGGAAGCAACATCGACCTGGGCACGCTTGGAAATCCCGACTCCGGCAACAGTTGGATCAATTGGGGAGGCATCAACGACCGCGGCGAAGCCGTGGGTATGTCCGAAACATCTGTTCCGGATCCGAACGGTGAAGACATTTGCGGCTTCGGCACATTCCTTACGTGTGTTCCGTTTCTTTGGCGAGACGGCCACATGAGCGCTCTCCCGACGGTGGGCGGCAATAACGGGCAGGCCAGCGCCATCAATAACCGCGGACAAGTCGCAGGCTTTGCCGAAACGGCTAACTCTGACCCCACATGCCCGCCTACCCCTTCGATATCGCCGGTATTATGGGACAAAGGCCAAGCCCAGCCTCTTCCTATGATAGGTACCGATCCCGACGGGACTGCGTTCGGGATCAACGATCTAGGGCAAGCGGTGGGCTACTCGGGAGACTGCTTCACAGCGAAGCACGCCGTAATGTGGAAAAACGGCACTGCCTTCCCGCTTCAAGACCTGGGAGTTGAGCGTTCCAATTTCGGCTTCGCCATTAACAACCTGGGCCAGATTGTTGGGCAAGTCCGCGCTGCTGACGGCTCAACCCGCGTCGCCTCTCTCTGGCAGCCGGATGGCACACTTACAGTCCTCGGCATTCTGCCGGGGGAGAGTGCTTCCAGCGCCACCGGCATCAACAGCAAAGGCCAAGTGGTGGGAAGCACCTTTGACTCGGGCTTCAACTGGTCTGGTGGCTTTATTTGGCAGAACCACGTGCTGACCAACCTTAACGCGCTAATTCCCGAAGATTCCAACCTCCTCATAATCAATGCCAGCAATATCAATGAGCGCGGGCAAATCTCGGGTATGGCAACGGTGCTCAGCGGGCCCCATGCGGGCGATATCCACTCAATTCTGTTAACCCCAGTGAACGCAAGCATAGGTAGGTCGATGGCAGATGTCGCACGTACACACCCGAAATCCAATTTGCCCGCGAATAGTGGCAAACAGAATTTGCGGAGTTTCGGACCCGGCCGATTCGAGCAATAGAGTAGTTTCGGGACCATCCGCACCTTGCATTCCAACCGTAGGCTGCGCCAAGAAATAAGGCCGGAGGTTGTGCGGGACAATATGGGTCACTCGGCTGTCGACGTGACCCATATTGTTTACGCGAGAGCAGGTGGGTAGAGCGAGTGATGCGGTCACCGAACCGCTTGTCAAGGCCATGTCCTGATTCGCAATTGATTTGGGGGAAGAAAAGAGCTATAGTCCAGTAGCGCCTCAGGGTACGGAGTCAGCAGGAAGCTCAAACGGCTGCATTCGGCGCTGGGATATCGGACACCGGAAGAGTTTGAGCAAGCGCAAAACCGGGACCAAAGCCTGAAGGTGGCAACAGTGATTCTGACCTTTGGGAAAGCTAGTACATTACTGGATCTGGGGACGGGACTCAAACGCCGTCCCCTTCTTTCCCAGACCCCAACCCCCTGCTGGACAGCGTCGAGGAGGTTCTATGACATCTTCGTCTGTCTCAAATCAGGGGTTCACCGATCACAATCACAGGTGTGGGATAAATTTTCTGTCTCACCTCAAGGGTGCACCTCACAAGTACGCCAATCTGGGATGGTCTGGGATGGTACCCCCTGAAACCTACGCCAATCTGGGATGATCCAGGGAGGGGGGAGGGGTAGGATCGGGAGTTCGGACCGTCTGGTGGTCTGGTGATCGGGGAAAACCGGAACCACTGCCGAGGGCGGATGGTGCGACACGAAGATAAGCAAAGGCGACAATCCCGCAATCCTCACCTTTGAGATTGCCCGGATCGTTCCGTCTGTGCCTGCTGAAACTCTTTGGCCAGGTCGGTTTCCTGAAGGCCTTTCAGGTTTTGAATAATGGCCTGGTACTCGGGATAAGTTGCCGCTTCCACCTCGGCCAGAAAGTCGATCAATTGTCCACGGTGTTGGGCAGACAGCTGGTGAAGAAAGCCGGCAAAAGATCTGGTGAAATGGCTGCCATAGTTCGCCATTACATTTTGCAGGCAACTGGGGGCATTACCTTGAGATTCCGCGTCTTTGCTTAAATGGACCAGCAGGCTGCCAACTTCCGCGACGTGATGACTCTGCAAGGCAGAGAGCGCGAAGATATAGTCGCACTCATTCCCATCCGCCAGCGCCCCGCCAGTGCCGAAATAAGCTTGAAACCTTTTATATGTCGGGGGAAATGCTTTCAGATAATGGTGTTGTGCCGCCCGACTGTTTGGCGTCGCTTTCAAGCTGCTAAACGCGGCCTGCAATCGTTCCGGGCTTGCCGCATGATGAAGCGGCTGCGCTCCGGCAATGGCCGAGGAG
>JBARNL010000135.1:0-2596 GCA_049802955.1 Candidatus Angelobacter sp. | reverse complement strand
GCGAGAAATAGTCAAGTGGCTGGTAAACACCTCATCCGCAAGCCAAGGCGGCACATGACTGTGGAAGAAGCGGCCGCTTTTCTCGGCCGTAGTCTTTCCGCAGAGGAGCGCAAAGCCGGCATCAAACATCTCTCCCAGTGCCGCCGATGCCGGGGGCTGCTTGCTCGCGTGGTGCGTAGTGAAAAGGCTCGGAACGATCCCGAACGGCAATAGCGTCAACGTTCCTCTTAATTTATCAATCTCACCACATCCTGCTTTTGCAAATTTCACTTCCACTGACTGTCTAACTTGTCAGGGGAGTTTCAGCTAGTCCATTCTCGATCGTGCGAGACCAAGCGGGCTGCCCGCGAAGGAGTGACAATCTCTTGGCAAGGGCATTTCGCGGACTCAGAACAGACCCAAGCCGCTCTTACGACGCCATAATTATTGGCGCTGGAGTCGGAGGTTTGGTCTGTGCCAATCTTCTGGCGCACGCTGGCCTAAAAGCTCTCCTGATTGAGCAACACTTCATGGTAGGCGGCTACTGCAGTACCTTCCGCCGCAAGCAATACACTTTTGACGCTGCCACCCACTTCTATCCGCTGCTCGGAAATCCGTCCACCATTACGGGTTCTCTACTCGCAGATTTGGGCGTTACAACTGAGTGGGTGAAAATGGACCCAGTGGATTGCTTCCACTTTCCTGATGGCTCCCGCTTTGCCGTACCGGCGGATTTCGATACTTACTTGCGCAGACTGAAACTCGAGTTCCCAGACGAAAGCGGGAACATCGACAACTTCTTTGCTCTCGTCCGCAAGACATATATGTTTGGGTTGGTGCGATATTTCCGCGATGTACAGACCAGCCGCATAAGCGAGCATGAAGCCCGGACCATCCGCGAAGTCCTGGACCAACATTTTCATAGCGAAAAACTCAAGCTGCTTTTAACGGGCGATATTGGCCATTGGGGATCGCCTCCCTCGCGAACGTCGTTTGTGTTCGATTCCATGCTCCGTTTGGCCTACTTTTTGGGAAATTATTATCCGCGCGGCGGTTCACAGGTTTTTGTGGATGAGCTGGCGCAGAGATTCGAGGAAGCCGGCGGCCACATACTGATGAATTCTACCGTGCGCCGGATATTGATAAGCAATCACACGGTCTGCGGTGTGGAAGTGGAATCAGGCAGCTTGCGGCACAGAGTAAGAAAACAAGTAACGGCCGCTGTTGTCATTTCCAATGCCGATCTGTCGCACACGCTGGAGCGCATGATCGGCGCGGAGCTGATTGATCCGGATTACCTGGCGAAAGTAAAACAGCTCCGTCCCACGCACCCCTGCTTTCTGTTCCACATGGGTCTAAAGGACATTTCCCTGGAAGAACTGAGAAGAGCAGAGGGATATCACTGGAGCTCGTGGAATGCTGAGGACGTGGCCACTCACGCCTTCAAAGTGTTTCTCCCCACTGCATTTGACCCTGCGCTTGCTCCGCCCGGCGGCCAGATCCTGATTGTGCAAAAGCTGACAGATATCGATTACGAGTCAATACAGGACTGGACAGCACACAAAGCAGCTGTCGAAGAATACATACTTCAGGGTCTGGAGCGGTGCTTACCAGGGCTCTCCAGCAAAGTTGTGGTCAAGCTCAGCGCTTCAGCGCATACCTCGTATCGATACACATTGAACCATCATGGGGCGATGCTGGGATGGGAAATGGCACCTAGCCAACTCGGCGACCTGAGGCCAGCCGTCCAGGGGCCGTTCAAGAACCTGTACTTTGTGGGCCACTGGACTCGCCCAGGCGGCGGCATTACTCCGGTGATGATTTCAGCAATTCAAGCGGCTAAACGAATTCTGCGCGGCATGGACGAAAGTGTGGTCGCTCTTCCCACTGTACCTTCGCTGACGGCTGCAGAGGAAACCGTTTCGACATAAAGGAATTTTCCTGGGATGTGTGGTTCAGACCTTTATAAGTTGCAGGGCATAAAATGGCAAAGATCGCAATTGTCGAATCGAAGCTCAATGCGTGGGCGAACACGGTACTGCGATCGCTTTCTGCACGGCACCAGAATGAGTATCTTCTGGCAAGTCCGCTGGAAATTTGTCGGCAAGCCGACGGGGATTCGCAGGTAGCTTGTATCTATGCTCCGCCATTCTGCGACCACCAAGGAACTGCGCCCGACCTGCAGGACGCGGAAGCGGTGTTCCGGCAATTGGCAGGACTTAAGAGTGGAACCGTAGTATTGATTTCCAGCGCGCTTGTTTATGGCATCGGCCCAGGCAGGCAGGCATTTGCGGCAGAAGATTATTCCCCACCGGGCAATGGCGGCACGCGAATCTGCGATCGATGGAATTCGCTTGAAAGAATTTCCCGGGAATCCCTCAACGCGAGTGTGCGCCTCATTGTTCTTCGGCCCGTTACCGTTCTTCCCTCACCTACTGTATTCAGCCGTTGGTTATCGCACGGCTTGGTCAGGACAATGCCAGGACACGATCCTTGCTTGCAGTTTCTGAGCCTGAATGACCTGGCGGAGGCTGTGGCGTGCGCGATTGCGGCAAAAGAGCACGGCGTCTTCAACGTTGCTCCAAAAACCATCGTTCCCCTGCACTCGGCAATTCGC
>JBARNL010000134.1:0-6090 GCA_049802955.1 Candidatus Angelobacter sp. | reverse complement strand
GCTGTGGGGGAAGACCGTGGTTCCATTCAGACGCATGGATACGCCGCGCTCATAGTCGGCAGCCACAAGCAGCGGGATTTTGGAGGCCCGCTGAAGCTGGTTGATCAGCATGGCGGCTTCATAGGGCTCGCTTTTGGAAAGTGACGGGCCCTCAGCAGGGACGGTAAGTAGAACTGAGCCGAGATGATAACGTTGAATTTGATCAAGCCAGTTGAGATATTCAGGATTCTTGAGGTTCACGAACTGTGGCATCGCCAGTCGGATCATGAACATCTGACCGACCTTTTCTTCCAGGGAGAGTTTTTTCAGCGTTTTTTGCGCCCACTTTTCACCGTCATGATCAAGATGGACTGGCGCCACGCGCTGAAAATCACCGGCAATTACAGGAGACGAGAGGACCAGCAGGAGAATGCCGCCAACCACCGACGTTTGCACGATCTTTTGCGCCATTTTTTGCAGCTTCTTTTGCAGCATCTTTTGAACCATGGCGCAACAATACCAGAAATGCTCCGGCAGTTTAGGCAGAATATAGTGAACCAGCGGCCAGTCCGGCGTGGGCGCAGGCATTGACGTTGCAGGCGCTACCCGCAGGTTAAGCGGTTTCACCGGGTTCCGCCGGAGCTTTCATCTGCTAGTCTGGCGTTAAGCCGCAACGTTGAGCCGCAAACCTGAGCTGACATATTTCGCGCTAAGCTAGGAGAGCTTATGCCACTGACCTGGATTGACTGGATCGTGATTGGCGGTTACCTGCTGATTAACCTGGCGATTGGCATTTATTACCGCCGTCGCTCGGGAGGCAACACCGAAGAATTTTTTATCTCCGGACGCAATGTCTCCTGGTGGCTGGCCGGCACGTCCATGGTCGCTACCACATTTGCTGCCGATACGCCGCTGTTTGTAAGCGGGGTGATTGCAACGCAGGGCATTGCCGGTAACTGGATTTGGTGGACATCTTGCCTGGGCGGCATGCTGACTGTCTTCTTTTTTGCCCGCTACTGGCGGCGTGCGGAAGTTTTGACTGACGTGGAACTCACGGAGATCCGCTACGGCGGGAAGCCAGCGGCCTTTCTACGCGGATTCAAGGCCGTCTATCTTGGCTTGGCGATGAATTGCCTGATCCTGGGTTGGGTTACTAATGCAATGGTCAGCATTATCGCGGTACTGCTGGGGCCGCTCATTGCGCAAGGCAAAGTTCTGGAACTGGCGCTGGGTGGACACACTCTATTGCATTACACGCTTGGCGCGCCCAGCCACACCGCACTGCTGATCTGCATTTTTGTGTTGATTCCATTTACGGGAATTTACACATCCATTGGCGGATTATGGGGCGTGCTGGTTACTGATCTGTTTCAATTTGCGCTGAAGATGACGATGGTAGTGGTGCTGGCGTGGGTTGCGGTGGTGAAAATTGGCGGCATGCAGGCGCTGAAACTCCAACTCCAATTTATTGGCCAGCAGGCACAAAAAACCGGAGCGCAGACATCAAACCCGCTGGCCTTCTTTCCCGATTTTCATCTCGGCTGGACGTCCAGCGCCATCTGGACTTTGCCGGTGCTTACTTTCCTGATGTATCTGGGAGTGCAGTGGTGGTCGGCGTGGTATCCGGGAGCAGAGCCCGGCGGCGGAGGCTATGTGGCGCAGCGTATGTTTTGCGCACGAGACGAAAAAAATTCACTGGGTGCAACCCTGTGGTTCAACATCGCGCATTACGCGGTTCGTCCATGGCCTTGGATCATTACCGGATTAGTCGCGCTGGCTGTTTATTCACCGCATGGCGGTTTGCGTCCGGACGCTGCATTCGGCGCGAATCCCCAGCAGGGCTACGTGATGGTGCTGCGCGATTTTCTTCCGCCCGCGTTGCGCGGCGTGATGGTGGCTGCATTTCTTGCCGCATTTATGTCCACACTGGGGACACAATTGAACTGGGGCGTTTCGTATCTCGTGAACGATCTCTATCGACGTTTTGTGGTGCGGGAAAAAACCGAGAAACATTACGTCGCGGTAGGACGGCTTTTTACTATTCTGATGGTCTTGATCAGCGGCTACGTCGCTTCGCAGCTGCATTCCATTGGGCAGGGCTGGCAGATTGTTCTTGGGCTTGGCGTGGGGACCGGAGCGGTGTACATCCTGCGCTGGTACTGGTGGCGCATTAGCGCCTGGAGCGAAATCAGCGCCATGCTCGTGGCCGCAGTGGTGGCGATTTATCTCAACAAACATTTTCCCGGCGACGATCCGGTCACGTTTGCCAAGACTTCATTGATCACGGCAGGAATCACGACGGTGGCGTGGATCGCGGCCACTTTCCTTACTCCTGCGGAATCGGATGAAAAGCTGCTGGCATTTTACCGGCGCGTGCGGCCTACGGTGCACGGCTGGAAGCGCATTGCCGCACTGGCCCCGGAAATTCCACAGGTGCGAGATGTCAGAAGCAACGCTTTTGACTGGCTCATGGGATGCGTTCTGGTCTATGGAACGCTCTTTGGAATCGGCAAGATCATCTTTGGCGAACTGCCGCTCGGACTCCTGTTGCTGGCGATTGCCGCGGGGGCAGGTTATCTGATCTTCTGGGACCTCTCTCGCCGCGGCTGGCAAGCGCTTTCCGGTACAGACCAGACGGCTGTTACACTCAAGATGGATTCGGTGCAGGCGCAGAAAAATATTTCCTGACTCACGAATCCAATTTTGCGAGGGAGCAAGCGCCGAATGAGCTTCAAGATTGAATCGGTCCACCTGAATGAAGTGATTGTCGTGCAGCCGGAGGTGCGCGGGGATTCGCGCGGCTTCTTTATGGAAACCTACCGTGCTGACCAGTTCAAAGAATTAGGGCTGCCCACAAACTTTGTCCAGGACAATCACTCAAAATCGAAAAAAGGCGTGTTGCGCGGGCTGCACTTCCAGTGGGACCCGCCCATGGGCAAGTTGATGCGCGTCACGCGCGGAGCGGCGTTCCTGGTAGCCGTGGATGTTCGCAAAGGCTCGCCGACTCTGGGGAAGTGGTTTGGGATTGAGGTAACAGAGGAAAACAAGAAGCAGGTTTGGGCGCCCTTTAACTTTGCCCGGGGATTTTGTTCGCTTACCGACGATTGCGAAGTCCAGTACAAGACCACTGGCGTCTACAACCAGACCGCCGAAAGCGGAATTCATTTTGCCGACCCGCAGATTGGGATCAAGTGGCCTATAGATATTGCCAGCGCGGAAACTTCAGAGCGGGACCGCAAGGCGCAGAGCCTGGCACAATGGCTAGCGTCGCCACTTTCAGACAACCTCAGGTATCAAGCAAAGTAAGAGTTCAGGCTAATCGCTTGACTTCAGCAGGAGATCCTTCGCTTGATCCAACTGCTTGAGGCGAGTTTTGTCGATCTTGGGTAGTTGCAGATCCATCTCTTCAAGAGTGTGGATGATGGCCGCGCTTGCTGCAATGTGGGTAAACCATTTGTGATCGGCGGGAACAACATACCAGGGAGCATCCGGTGTGGAAGTGTGGCGGATCATTTCTTCGTAGGCGCTCATGTAATCGTCCCAATACTGGCGTTCATGAACGTCGGCTTCTGAAAATTTCCAGTTCTTTTCCGGCTCTTCCAGCCGGGCCAGAAAACGCCGCTTCTGCTCTTCTTTTGAGAGATGGAGAAAGAATTTCCGGATGACCACGCCATTGCGCGTCAGGTATTCCTCAAAATTTCGGATATCCCTGAAGCGTTCTTTCCATATTTTCTTGGTCACCAGTTCCGGGGGAAGATGCTGTTTCTGCAGATACTCCTGATGCACCCGAACGACCAGCACTTCTTCATAATATGAGCGGTTGAAGATGCCAATTTTTCCGCGCTCCGGCAGCCGGCGCGTTGTCCGCCAGAGAAAATCGTGATTCAGCTCTTCCGCTGAGGGCTGCTTAAAACTGGATACCTCACAGGCCTGCGGATTTACGCCGGACATCACGTGCTTGATCAGGCTGTCTTTGCCAGCGGCGTCCATAGCCTGAAAAATCAGCAGCACTGCCCACTGGTCCTGAGCATAGAGTTTTTCCTGCAAATCCCGCAACACGGCCACGCTCTGCTGCAAGAGCTGGTTGGCTTTGACTTTGGAGTGGATGCCGCGGGTATCGGCGGGATCGAAATCCTTAAGCCGAAAAGAATCCGCGTTCCTGACCTTGAAAGCGTCCGCCAGCTTGAGAGCCTTCTTTGCGATCTTCATCGCATCTGTTGTACTCCAAAGACGACGAAGATCGCAAAGACTCCTGGTTTTCTAGGCCTCCATAGAGAGAAATGGGTCTTCCTGCCGGGGCCGGCCAACAGGCGGGACCTGCTCATTCTTGAGCAGCTCTTCATATTCTTGCAGGGACGGAAACAGGTCTTGCCGCGCTTCCAGAGGCAAGGTTGATCCCTGGGGCGCAGTCACGAAAGCGCAGAACTTTTCTAATAACCTGGCATCACGATTGAACTGATCGATCCAAAGGAACTGACCTTGTTCATTGATTTCCAGGAACCACCACTTGCCCTCGGCGTCAACCCCGAAGTCGAGAGAGCCAAAACACACGCCGGATTGCCGCGCGAACTCCAACACGCCTTTTTCGACATCGGGCGGAGTGGGAACAAGCTCGGCTGTAACGTGGCCCAACCCTGCATCCTGCCGCCAATCCAGCGCTTGTTTCTTGTTCTTGAGCGCGTAGGAATAAATGTGATTGCCCATCAGCACCATGCGTATGTCATATTCCTTAGGCACGCGTTCCTGATAGATGGCCGGCGCATAGGTTAAAACTTCATCGTTCGGTAACTGGTCGGCCGTCAGCTCAAAAGTCTCTGTAATGGCAACAGACATCTGGCCTTCTTTCTGCCAAACGTGCGGAGTGAATCCCTTGCAAATGGTGCGGCTGTTTTTGCGGGCAAAAAAATCCCTGACAGTTGCCGGATGATTGGACATAAGAGTGGCTGGCGTCTTTAGACCGCATTTGCGGGCCAGTTGCATTTGCACAGCCTTCTGTATCATCACGCGGGCAGATGAATACTTATTGATGCACCAGATGGGCAGGGTCTCCAGAAAATAGGCGATGGAATGATAGAAACAGCGGTATTCGAGCGAGGCAAATTTCTTGTCTGCTTCAGAAACCTTGGGATTCGGGACAGGCACCTCCGGGCGGCGAATCCAGATCACGTCACCGGCATCAACAGAGTGTCCTCCAAGAATGAGCGTGTCATCGCCATTCATCAAGAGAGAGGACTGGCCTTCCTCAGTCCAGGAGAGACCAGCCCAGCAGACAACCTTTTGGCCCGCTTTTTCCATTGCCCACTTGATAGGTGCTGTGTGGTTATCGTCTTCCGGCGCTAAAACTATGAGCTTCATTGCATTGCCTCCGTTTTCAGAAGTTTGCGTGCTGCAAACAGGCGGCGACATCCAAGACGCCGCCTGGAAATCAATCAAGGACCGCATTCTCCAATGGCCTGATCTCCATTGAGGAATTCTTGTTTGCTATCCACAAAGCAGGGTGTGAGCGTGCGGCGGGTTTTGAACGCGCCGGTAACGCTTTCCACTTCCTGTTCGCTGAGTTCGCGAGCGCCCCTGCGGGTAAGTACGCGATTATCATGTTCCATAAGTTCCTCCTTGATAGTGTTAAACAATGAGTGCTGATTCAAAGAGTGATGCCCGAAGGCGTCACCGTTCAATTGGAGCATTCACCGTCAAATTGGTCCATTAAAGGGCCAAGTTCGTCAAAAGAAGTCTTCACGGCGGAAACGGCTATTGATCGGGGCTGCCGCACTCGCTGTGGAAGGTATCTCCGTCAAGAGTGCCGGCTGCAGCCAAGGTACATGCGGTCAACGTCCTGATCCCACCGGCTACCAGCGCGACCTCCTGTTCATTCAAGTCACGAGCGCCCTTGCGAGCTAACACTCTGTCCTGGTCATTCATGTTTTCTCCTTTCATTATTTTGGGTCCGTGGAGCGGGCCCAAGCTCTTCAAGTGAAGTCTTTATAGCGGAAACGGCTATTGATCGGGGCTGCCGCACTCGCTGTGGAAGGTATCTCCGTCGAGAGCGCCGCCTACAGTCACGCTGCATTTGGTCGCTGTTCTAAGCCCGCCGGCTACCATCTCGACTTCCTG
>JBARNL010000133.1:0-7037 GCA_049802955.1 Candidatus Angelobacter sp. | reverse complement strand
GGCCAGAAACGGCGAAATCAGGTATCGCAAAAATGACTTGTGGATTGCTCCGTCCCTAAGCCTCAAGCAGCCCCAGCGCCAAAGTAATTGGAAGTTGCAACGGGTTGAACCCGCAGAATGCAACAAGTTTCTAACCCTGGCAGACATTGCCCTTGGTTTGTCGGCGCCTGCGAAGCCCAAAGAGAAGCACGGCGCCCAAAAATAAGAGAGCGAAGAAGAAATGCAGATTTCAAGAGATGCTGATGGGCTGCGCTTTATGGGGGAGTGTGCTCCTGAGAGCGGTTTTGTTGCCGGCGATATTCGCTGCAGCGCGTGTGGCCGCCGGATTGATCCACATGTCGACTCTCGGGACATTTCCCTGGTGTGCACCGGGTGTGGCTTCAGAAAAGCCTTCTGGGCAGAGGCAGACATGCAGGTTTATCTGGCCGAAAACTGGAACCGCTTACGACAAGCGTGTACTCATCCCTCAGTAGCCTTGCATCGGTAGACCCGGAATCAGTGCAACCGGCTGCGGCCTGCATCTTGTAACCCCTGTGTCCTCCGGTTGATCGCCGAGACCAATCGCTGCTGGAGGTCGTTTACAGACTCGCACAACCCGTGCATTCCGTCCGTTCGCACAGTGATTATCCCTCGTTCAATGTCCCCGCAAAGACTTTTCACCAATTGCTCAAACCGCCGCAGCCGCTCGGCGGAGAGGAAGGCCAGCACCGTATCGGGGTTCTTCTTAATGCGTTCCGCATTGATGAGCTCGCTGACGCTCCAAGCCGTCAACCGCAAATTGTCCACGCCGTGACGAAACTCGATTAAAGCCAGGGGATCAGGCGGCGGTTCTGATTTGAGGCGCTGTTCCAGCCGCTTCAATTCAGCAGAGAAATGCCTGATTTCAGAAGACAGGTCTTCAGTGGGCGTGCTCATAAATCGTTCTACCTCATTGCACGTAACTTTATCCTGAGATGCCTGATTTGTGTGCCCGAGGGAGAAAGTCCGTAAAACTTTCGTAACTGGGTTGGAAGCTGGGGAATAAAAGCACCAGTTGTGCGGTGCCAAAGGGGATTCGGCCTGATTCTCCTGGATGTGGAAGTTAGAGCGGCGCCAATCTCAGGCTAAGAACGAGCGAAAAAGCTTTGCGCGATGGCGGAGGCCTCAGTTCCAGCGCTCGCGGGCTTCCGGCAAGCGGCTGATCATGTCCGGCTCCATCAGAGAAATGAATTGGGCCACGAAGGGATTTTGTTTTTTAAGCGTGTCTCTGTTTAGGGCGTTGCTCATGCCCAGATAGGATGGCGTCTATTGTTTCCAGGAATTTCTCCGGATTCTCGGGCGTGGCGTGATAATCGCAAGGCACAACAACTTCTCCATGCCGCTCAAGTGACAGAATAGGGGCCGCGCAATTAGAGCGGAATGTCCGTATCAGTTCCTTTTTATCCATTTCCGGAATTGAATGTCCGAGGATGAATAAGTCAAACCCATCCTTGCCGCAATGAGAGATTGATTGGGTGAACCCCAATGCAGATGTCATGGTATAACCGCGCTGCTCCAAGAGCATCCGGCGAGTCGCCAACAGGCTGGCATCATACGAAATGGAGAGTATGTGTTTAGACACGATGCATTCTACTCTGAATATCCCCTATTTTGAGCTGTAAAAATCAAAGCTGTCAATGGGACTTTTCCTTAAGGTTTTGCCTTCTTGGACGGCTTAGATGATTTTGACTTCAGGAGGCCTTTGAAAGGGCCGGCAGCCAGCTCTGCGGGACTGTTTTTTGTTGACTTTTTAGGCGAACAAATGGTAGATTACGATATTCGGTTCTGGGTTGTAGTGTGGCTTGGGGCTTTGATCTTTGACAAAATGAAGCTTCTAGCTGCTGGCCATTAGCTAAGGGCGGATACTACACGGTAGTGATAAGGGGGCTACGCTTATCTGGGGCCTTCGCTCCCGGCTATCGCCGCTCGGCTCAGGATGACAGTTTGAGACGCGGCGAGTTTGGGATAAAGATTGCCAGAATTGCCAAAATCGGGTAATTGCCAAAATTGAAAGGCTGCGAAGCCTACGCCAATTGACGGCAAACCTCTGAAGTCTACGCCAATCTGGGATGGCTTGGGATACACCCCTCGCAAGTCTACGCCAATCTGGGATGGCCCAGGGAGGGGGGAGGGTGGATAACGATTGCCAGAATTGCCAAAATCGGGCAATTGCCAAAATTGAAAGGCTACTGGAGGGGGCAACTTATCGCAGCCCCGCGGTAAGCGCATCAGCAAAAGTAAGCTCAGCTATACTGGTTCGCGGTCCCGGCATTCCTTATGTGGTGGTGACACACGCGGTCATTACACCGAGCGATTACACCGACCGATTTTTTCGGCTTCTTAAATTTGAGAGACAAAAGATTGGTGGGTATATGAACCATGCGAAGAGGTATTTCACGGCGGCTGTAATCTGCTTTATGTTGCTTTTGTTCGCGGGCTGGGCGCCGGGGAATAAAGCAAAGAAACCGGCTCCAACGGGAGCTTCTAAAACTGCTGCTCCGGCGGTCTCGGCAAACGATCAACTGACCAACGCGAACATGCAGGAGATGATTGACCAGGGCAGGCAGACCTTCCGCTATGACACTTTTGGCGACCAGGCTTTTTGGGGAGGCGCTCTGCACTTGCAGCAGGCGATTGCCGGAGAAAAGCTGGGCGGAACAGGCCCGGGCGTCAGCCCAAAAACGGCGCTTTCAGTAGGACTGAAAGTGGATGCGGATGCGCTGCCGGCCAGCCTGGTGGAACAGATCAAAGCCGGCAAGGTAGATCTTGGCGATCCGGCAACGACGCTGGCGCTGCTCAAGCTCAACTCAGTGGTTGGGGTGACCGGCTTCTTTGATAAGGCAGGAAAGCTGGAATCCATGGGGATTCAGTGCGCTTTTTGCCACTCCACGGTGGACAACTCTTTTTCGCCAGGGATCGGTCATCGGCTTGACGGCTGGCCGAATCGCGACCTCAACGTAGGCGCGATTGTGTCTTTGTCTCCCAATCTGCAACCCGTGGCAGACCTGCTGGGCGTTGATGTACCTACCGTCAAAAAAGTTCTGGCCAGCTGGGGGCCAGGAAAGTATGACGCCGAGTTGGATATGGATGGCAAAGCCTTCCGGCCGGACGGGAAGTCAGCCGCAACATTGCTGCCGCCCGCTTTTGGATTGGCCGGCGTGAATAACGGGACTTATACCGGATGGGGATCAGTGCCTTACTGGAACGCCTTTGTGGCCAATACCCAGATGCACGGCAAAGGGGCGTTTTCTGAGCCTCTGATCACCGCCGCACAATTTCCGGTAGGCGCCAAGGCCCATTACAACCAGGTGCGAAACCCCGACGATCAAATTACCGCAAAGCTAGCTGCGCTCCAGTTTTATCAGCTCGCGATTCCAGCGCCTAAAGCGCCGGAAGGCAGCTACGACAAAGCCCAGGCTGAACGCGGCAAAGCGCTCTTCTCCGGAAAAGCCAACTGCGCCAGCTGCCACGTGCCACCTCTCTATACCGAAGCAGGATCGAGCCTGCACACGCCGGAAGAGATTGGCATTGATGACTTTCAGTCTTCAAGATCTCCGACCAAAAAGTACCGGACAACCCCTCTGCGCGGGCTTTGGAGCCACCAAAAGGGCGGTTTTTATCATGATGGCCGGTTCGCATCGCTGGACGAAGTCATCATGCACTATGACGAGCATTCAAAGCTGGGACTCACTGAGCAGGAAAGGAAAGAGTTGGCCGAATTCCTGAAGTCGCTGTAAAGGATGCTAGCCTTGGGCTCTCCGCGAAAGACGATCGTAATTCTCTTTGCGGAGAGACACGAGCTGCGAAACTAGACTCAACGCAACGGTGAACTCAGTATTTGTAACGAGCAGAATGGGTCTGAAGCCGTGCCGGATATTGCAACACATTTATCGATAACACCTTGCATTGGTGCAACGGTCACATGGAACGCAGTATCTCCACTTCATTATTGCCGTGTCGGCCTAACTTCTGATCGGCTGTTGTGCACGAGAGGTTGTCGATTGTTTTGTTGTCTCGCCCAGGACGCAAGTCCGGGGTTCTCTTTTTAACGATGATGAGCGCCGTAGGTGCGGCACAGGAGTTCTTGTGCGCGCTCCGCTTCGTTACGCGCGAGCCTGCGGCGCAAAGATATGTTCTTGCAGCGGCTTGAACGGCACGACTGCACAGCCCCTCGTTCGTGTTGCTCGCAACTGGCTTAAGTCTCAAGCCGTGCCCTGTTACGTGTCCGTTGGTTCGATGCAATTTTCCGAACCGAAGTAAAATGCTCTGCTTAAAAAGGATCATTCAACGATGAAAGATTTCGTCGTATATCACAACTCTGATGTCATGGGCGTAATCGTTGAGAAAGTCAATGCGTTCTCAGTCGTGACGTGCAAAAAATCAGCGACATGCAGGGAAACCGCGTCTGGCTCATGACAGGTGAAAGGACGCCAGGAACTTTTCTCTCGCGGAGTTAGTTAACCACCATCATAAATTTCCACTTACAACGGACCGCTTGTTGCTGTGTGGTTCACAACTGCGGCGCTTTTATCGTTCTCGTTTACACGCTGGAGTTTTCAGCCTATGGTACGCCGCTGCATTTTTCTCGCTCAGCGCAAGCTCTGTTTACAATAGAGAGGTGGATCTGAGAGTCATCAACGTCCTGTATCTCAGTCGCGTGGATTACTCCATCGCGCTTGAGCTGCAGCAGACGCTCGTCCATCTGGTGAAACAAGGGCGCATCAGCCACACGCTGTTATTGCTGGAGCACCCGCCGGTGATCACCTTGGGCCGCAATGCCGGAGCGCAGAACATTGTTGCTTCACGTGAGTTCCTCGCCGCCAACGGCGTTGAACTGCATGAGACTGATCGCGGTGGTGACGTTACGTTCCACGGTCCGGGCCAACTCGTCGGCTATCCCATCTTCGATCTGCGCGCTTTTGATCCGCGCATTGGCGCGGTAGATTTTGTGCGCAAGCTGGAAGAAGTCCTTATCCGCACGTGTGGCGATCTTGGGGTGGTTACGGAGCGCATTGCGGGGCTCACCGGCGTATGGACGCAAAACGAAGTTCCAGGAAAAATAGCTGCCATCGGCGTGCATATTTCCCGCGCTGTTACCTCGCACGGCTTTGCCCTGAACGTGAACACTAATCTTGACTACTTCAAGTTGATTGTCCCGTGCGGCATATCCGATAAGTCAGTGACCTCTTTAGCGCAGGAGATGGCGCAAAGCGGGCTCAGCGGTCGGCGCAAACTGCCCGCGCTTGAAGATTTGGCTCAGCAGGTGGCCCGCAACTTTGGCCGGGTCTTTGCCGCTCAGACACTCTGGCTGGAGTCTCTGGATGCGCTGTTCTCCTCGTCTGGAGTATCTTATTCCGATACAAGTCCCGCTAATCAGGACATGCCAGCCCGTGCACCAGGCGAAATCCGCCGAATTGCGGGCGAAAAAGACATCTTTAGCGTCTGACTGCACAAACTGCGGGCAGGTATTTTCATCCAACCTACAGCTATGCCAGCCGATTATCGAAAGCCGTATATTGAAGCCCACGAGCAGGTCCGGAAATCCGGCGGCATCAATCTGTGGTTCAGCCGGTTTGCCAGCAGTACCGCGCAGTTTGTAGGCAATCCTATTGTTTTTTTTGTTGCCGTTGCCATTCTGGTGATCTGGGGAATTACCGGCCCCTATTTTCATTACTCTGACACTTGGCAACTGGTGATCAATACCGGTACCAGCGTCGTTACGTTTCTCGTGGTGTTTCTTATCCAGAACACGCAAAACCGTGACGCCAAGGCCCTGCACCTGAAGCTGGACGAACTTATCCGCTCACACCATCCAGCGAACGACGATCTCATCGATATCCAGAAACTTTCTGACGAAGAGCTGGACCAACTGGAAAAGCGCTACGAGAAAATCCGCAAAGCCTGCGAAGCCCGGCGTGCAGCCTCCAAATCCGATGCCGCAGCAGACGCGAACAAGATCGTTGAAAACGGCATGGCTTCCAAAAACGGCGGTGCGAACAAGGCTGCAAAAAAACCTGCCGCCTGACTCCATGTTCCTGCGCCGTAGGCGCATTTTGGAAAACATTCAAAAGTCAGCCCTCAGGCAAAGACTTCTTTTGCCGCAGCGGATGCAAGGTCGCAAAGGAATTGGAAATCCGAAGCTCCAGCCTTTCCGATCACGCGCGATTAAGGCGATCGCGTGCGATCACGGCGATCTTTTCTGGGAGTTCGGTATAAACTACTAACGTCAGTATGGCCACTAAAACCAAGCCCCAGAAAAATTCCGGCTCTAAATCGAACGCCAAGACCTCTGTCTCAAATGGCGCATCCGCCAACGGCCGGCCCGCCAAGGCTCCCGGTATTCGCGTGAACCAGTACGGCATCCCGGACTGGCGTCTGGAACAGCCCGAATTTGAGGTCCGCGAAATCACGGATGGTCCCGAGATCCATTACGAAATCAAAGGCAAACTCAACACGCCAGTACCGCCGATTCGTGAATCAAAATATCTCAACAAAGATCAGCATCTGGAACTTTATCGCTGGATGGTGATGAACCGCCGTATGGAAGTGGCGCTGGAGAATCTTTACAAGCAGAGCAAAGTTGTAGGTGGAGTTTATTTTGGCCTGGGACAGGAAGCCTGCTCCTGCGCCTCCGCTTATGCGCTCGGCCCAGACGATTGGTTTGCGCCCATGATCCGCAACCAGGGCGCGCAGCTTGTCCGTGGCTTTCACGCGCGCGACATCATGATGCAATACATGGCCAAGGCCGGCTCCCCGACGAAAGGTAAAGACGGCACATCGCACTATGGCGATATCGAAAAGCGTCACATGGTTTCGCCCATTTCCATGCTTGGCGACTTGCTGCCGGTGATGGCCGGCGTTTCCCTTGGCGCGCGTCTTCAGGGCAAAGAACTCGCTTGCCTCACCTGGATTGGCGATGGCGGCCAATCCACCGGCGTGAGCTATGAAGGCATCAACTTTGCCGCTGTGCGCAAGCTGGGTCTGGTGCTGATTATCGAAAGCAATCTCTGGGCTTACTC
>JBARNL010000132.1:0-4376 GCA_049802955.1 Candidatus Angelobacter sp. | reverse complement strand
GGGGCATGCTGTTCATGGTGGGCCAGGTGCTTACCGCGTTCTGCTTTACCATCTGGCTGTTCACCCGTCTCTCGGAGATTGAGCCGGTCTCGCGTATTTTCCGGGTGGATTACCTGCACGACTTTGGCAAGCTCATGTTCGCCTTCGTCGTGCTGTGGGCTTATCTCTCCTTCTCGCAGTGGCTGATTATCTGGTCCGGCAACATGCTTTCGGAAATCCGCTGGTACATCATGCGCCTGCAGAACGGCTGGCAATATTTTGGGACAATCCTGATCTTCGTCCATTTTGTTTTCCCGTTTGCGCTGCTGCTTTCACGCAATAACAAGCGCAGCCGGAGACGGATTGTCGCCATCGCTTTCCTGCTGCTGTTCATGCGGCTGGTCGACCTGTTCTGGCTGACCGCGCCGAATTTTTATCCCGGCACCGGCGCGGGCCTGAGCAATTTCCACCTTCTCGACGCGGCCATGTATGTGGTCTGTCCCATTGGGATGGGCGGGATCTGGCTGTTCTTCTTTTATCTGCGGCTGAGCAAGCGGTCGCTCATGCCGGTGAACGACCCTGGTTTTGTCCAGATGCTGGAAGCGAAACATGGATAAAGATAAATTCGAAACTCAATCCGGCGGGCACATCAAGGAAGGCCACCAGCAGAGCGATATAAACGTTAAAGGCGTCGTGGGGGCCGGCGTGATTCTGGTGATGGGCGGCATTCTGGCTTTCTTCCTGGCTATTCTGATGATTCGCTTCATGGAAAGATGGGAGAAAGACCACGAAGCCAAGCTCACGCCGATGGAGCAAGAGTTACAGAGGGAGCGTGAAGTACCACAAGAAGGCCTGGGCAAAGTTGTGCCCACCAATGAAGGCGAGATCAAGCCTGCTCCTGACTGGTATGGACGCGGTAAGATAGAAGATCATCTGAGCCGCACCATTAAAACTCCTCGCCTGCAGTATGACGACGAGCACGATTTGCAACTTTTCATCAGATCAGAAGAGAAGTGGCTCAGTTCCACCGGCAAGTCGCCCGATGGCAGTATTCATATTCCCGTCAGCCGCGCCATGGAAATTCTGGCGCAGCGCGGTTTGCCGCAAGTCAGCGGGCCGTTTCAGCCCGCAAACGTGGGAGCGCCCAGCGCCGCTTATCCATCGGGGGCCGCCGATGGAGGTCAATCTACGCGCAGCACTCCTGCAGGAGGCGTAAAGAAGTGAAGTACGGCAGTACAATCCGGAAAGCGCTGGTGGCCATGATGATGGCGGCTTGCGTTTCGAGTTCAGCGTGGTCTCAGGCGGCGCCCAAGCTTCAGCCGGGCGATTCCGTGCCTAATACGAAACCTTCGATTCTCGACCAGGTCGGGCTCGATCAGCGCCTGAACCAGCAAATTCCACTTGATCTGACCTTTAACGATGAGAGCGGTCAGGCGGTGCAGTTGCAGCAATACTTTGGGCAGAAGCCGGTCATTTTGATGCTGGTCTACTTTCAATGTCCCATGCTGTGCACGCAGGTATTGAACGGATTCACCGGCGCGATGAATGGCATTGTCCGCTTTAACATTGGCCGCGAGTTTAATGTGATTACGGTCAGCATTGACCCGCGCGATAAGCCGGAAGATGCCGCCGCCACAAAAGCTCGATACATCAAGCGCTACCGCCGCGCGGGCGCCGCGGAAGGCTGGCATTTCCTGACCGGTAAAAAAGACCAGATCGATGCACTGGCCCAGGCGGTGGGTTTCCGCTATGCGTGGGACCCGCAGATCCAGCAATACGCGCATGCCAGCGGCATCATGTTGCTCACGCCGCAGGGACGCCTCGCCCAGTACTACTATGGAATCGAATACGCCCCACGCGATATTCAGCTTGGGTTAATCGAAGCGTCAAAAGGCAAGATCGGGAATGTGGTGGACCAGGTGCTTCTCTACTGCTACCACTATGATCCCCGGCAAGGCCGGTACGGCGCTGCAATCTTCAATGTTTTGCGCTTGAGTGCCCTCGCCTCTGTTCTGGCGCTGGGTGGTTTTATGTTAGTCATGTTTCGCCGCGATTTCCTTGCTGCCCACAAGGGCCGCTCAACCAGGACAGTCGAATAGATGCAACTGAACTTTCCCATTTTTCCGGAGCAGGCCTCGAGCATGGCGGGGCAGGTGGACGCGCTCTACCTGTTCCTGGTGCTGATTACCACGTTTTTCTCCCTGCTCATCGCCCTTCTGATCCTCTTCTTCGCCATTAAATACCGGAGGACGCCGGAACGGCAGGCCGAGCAGATCCACGGCTCCACTCTGCTGGAGATCGTTTGGACGGTAATTCCGCTCGGCATTTCAATGGTCATTTTCGTCTGGGGCGCAGTCATCTATTACCACATGGAACGTCCGCCCTCAAACCCGCTGGAGATTTACGGAGTAGGCAAACAGTGGATGTGGAAGTTCCAGCATCCTGGGGGCCAGCGCGAAATTAATACGCTGCACGTGCCCACCGGTCGCGACGTGAAAGTCACTTTGATTTCACAGGACGTGATCCACAGTTTCTTTGTCCCGGCCTTCCGCGTAAAACAGGACGTGCTGCCAAACCGGTACGTCTTTACCTGGTTCAAAGCCACCCAGGTAGGAACCTACCACCTGTTTTGCTCGCAATACTGCGGCACCAAACACTCAGGCATGATAGGGCAGGTTGTGGTGATGACGCCGGAGGACTATGCCACGTGGCTGGCCAGCGGCAAAGCTGAAGGCTCACTGGCGTCGCTGGGTGAAAAGGCGTTCCAGCAATACGGGTGCATTACATGCCATAGGCCCGATTCAGGTGCGCGGGGCCCGAACCTTGAAGGCGTCTATGGCCGTCCGATCCGCCTTACCGACAATCGCGTGGTGCTGGCGGACGACAATTACATTCGCGAATCGATTCTTGAACCGAACGCCAAAGTCGTTTCCGGCTTCCAATCCATCATGCCGACGTTCCGCGGCGTGGTGAGTGAAGACGAAATCATCGCGATCACTGAATACATCAAGCATCTGTCACCACAGGAAGCGAACCCGCTGAATAACCGCACCTCGCCTACGGAAATCCGTGACAGCGAAGTGCCAAACATTCAGCAGCAGAATCGGCAACAACCGGCACAGCAAACCCCGCAGGGAACCAGGCCTGCGAATCCATCTGGGAAGAAACCATGAGTACCGCAACGCAGATCATTAAGCCAGTGATGCCCGAAAAGCATTTTCTGAACGACAATTACGGAATCAGATCGTGGCTGCTCACGAAAGACCATAAGCGGATCGCAATCCTGTACCTGTTTTCCATCACGGTGTTTTTCCTTATCGGTGGTTTCTTTGCGTCTCTGATCCGCCTGCACCTGCTTACGCCCAATGGCGAGTTGTTCCAGTCGGATACTTATAATCGCCTGTTCACCATGCACGGCGTGAACATGATTTTCTTCTTCCTGGTTCCGTCCGTGCCTGCGGTACTGGGCAATTTCCTGGTCCCTATCATGGTGGGCACCAAAGATCTGGCTTTCCCGAAGATCAACCTGCTGAGCTGGTATTTATACATTGCTGGCGGCACCTTTTCGATGATCGCAATGCTCAGCGGCGGGGTGGATACGGGTTGGACTTTTTATGTTCCGCTCAGCTCTGGCTACTTGAAAACACCCGTTATCACGCTGGCGGTAGGCGTGATCATCGCCGGCTTCTCCTCAATTTTTACCGGACTGAACTTTATCGTCACGGTGCATCGCATGCGAGCTCCGGGTATGACCTGGGGGCGGCTTCCGCTCTTTGTGTGGTCTAATTATGCAACCAGCCTCATCATGGTTTTGGCGACTCCGGTACTTGCCATCACATTGATTTTGTTGGCTTTGGAACGCGGCTTCCACATTGGCATTTTTGATCCTAAGCTGGGCGGAGATCCAGTGCTGTTCCAGCACATGTTCTGGTTCTACTCCCATCCGGCCGTTTACATCATGATTTTGCCCGGCATGGGTGTGATCAGCGAAATTATTCCTTGTTTCTCCCGCAAACGCATTTTCGGATATTCCTTCGTGGCGTTCTCCAGTGTCGCCATCGCCGTATTCGGCTTTATCGTGTGGGCTCACCATATGTTCGTGGCCGGCATTTCGGTTTACTCGGCGCTGGTGTTCTCGCTGCTCAGCTACGCGGTGGCTATCCCTTCGGCGGTAAAGGTTTTTAACTGGACCGCCACCATGTATAAAGGCTCAATCGAAATGAGCACCCCAATGCTGTATGCCATGGGATTTATCGGGCTATTCACTATTGGCGGTTTAACGGGACTCTTTCTCGCGGCGCTTGGCTTGGACGTACATGTTCACGACACGTACTTTGTCATTGCGCATTTCCATTACATAATGGTCGGTGTCATGGTCACGGCATACCTAGGTGGGC
>JBARNL010000131.1:0-1814 GCA_049802955.1 Candidatus Angelobacter sp. | reverse complement strand
CGCGAAGTACGAGCGCGAGCCGAATGCCGTGGTTGCGACAGAAGAAGATCTTATCCGCGACGGCTTTGGTTCAGAGCCCAAATACCGCTGCCTGATCGCCGAATGGGACGGCGTGCCTGCCGGTTTCGCATTTTTCTTTTACAACTACTCCACATGGCTGGGAAAGCCGGGCCTCTACCTGGAAGATCTCTTTGTCCTGCCGGAGATGCGCGGCAAAGGCATCGGCACAATGCTGTTGATCAAGCTGGCGCAGATCGCCGTCGCCGAGAATTGCTACGGCATGCGATGGCAGGTGCTGGAATGGAACGAACCCGCGCTCAAGTTTTATGAAACACTTGGCGCTCACATCATGGACGAATGGGAAACCATGCGTCTGATGGAGCCTGCACTCTCGCGGCTGGCATCTGCCGATGTCTCTGAGGCAGCCGGCAACCCAAAAGGCAGCAAGTGACCGCCAAAATCAAAATCATTGGCGCCGGTCTGGCTGGCTGTGAAGCCGCATGGCAATGCGCGAGGCGGGGCGTTGAAGTCGAGCTGTATGAGATGCGGCCGGTGAAATCGACTCCGGCGCACCAGACGGACAAGTTCGCCGAACTGGTCTGCTCCAATTCGCTTAAATCAGAAGGCGAGAACACGGCGCCGTGGCTGCTGAAGGAAGAAATGCGGCGCGTGGATTCTCTGCTGCTCCGCGTCGCCAAAGAAACCAGCGTCCCCGCCGGACACGCACTATCCGTTGATCGTGAAACCTTCGCAGCCAAAATCACGGAAGCAATTTCCGCCGAGCCCAATATCAAAATTGTTCGCCAGGAAGTTACTCTCATCAATGAATCCGAAGGGCCCACCATCGTCGCCACTGGCCCGCTGACATCGGACGCACTCTCGCTTGAGATTGCGCGGCTTTCCGGCAGCGATCATCTTTTCTTTTACGATTCCATCAGCCCCATCGTTGAAGCCGATTCCATCGATCTGAGCAAGGTCTACATGGCTGCGCGTTATGGCAAAGGCACAGCGGACTACATCAACTGCCCGTTCACGAAAGAAGGGTATGACCGTTTTATTGACGCGCTCACCTCGGCCGAGATGGTGGAAGGGCATGACTGGGAGAATCTGAATTATTTTGAAGGCTGCCTGCCGATTGAAGAGATAGCGCGACGCGGCCGTGACACTCTGCGCTTTGGCCCCATGAAGCCGGTTGGCCTGGATGATCCGCGCACCGGCAAGTGGCCTTACGCCGTGGTGCAACTGCGGCAGGAAAATTTGCGTGCTGACTCGTATAACCTGGTCGGCTTTCAAAACCATTTGAAGTATGGCGATCAAGCTCGCGTCTTGCGGCAGATTCCTGGCCTGGAAAATGCCAGGTTCCTGCGCTATGGGCAGATCCATCGCAATACGTACATCAACGCTCCAACGCTGCTCACGGAGTTGCTCAACCTCAAGCAGCATCCCAAAGTCTTTTTTGCCGGACAGATTTCCGGCGTCGAAGGGTATACCGAGTCCATTGCCATGGGGATGTTGGCGGGCATTCACGTGGCGCGCATCGCGCAGGGAGAGCCGGCGATACCGCCGCCCCGCGAAACCGCGCTGGGCTCGCTGGTGCACTACATCTGCCACGCTGAAACCAAATCTTTTCAGCCCGCTAACATCACATTTGATCTATTACCGCAGCTGGATGAAGCCACGCGAAGGCGCGTACGCGACAAGAAGCTGCGCCACAAAATGGTTTGTGAAAAAGCGCTGGAGAGCCTAGCATCGTGGCAGGAGAGTGCTGCGGCGAGCTTCCATCCTGCTGCCGAAAATTATGAACCGTCTATCCG
>JBARNL010000130.1:0-11202 GCA_049802955.1 Candidatus Angelobacter sp. | reverse complement strand
GGCATAAGCCGTTTATCTCCACGCGCCAGAATAAACCTCACTACAGCAATTGGCAAAGATAGGCTGCAATGTTCCGTTAACAAGAACGGCTCTTTAGAGCTATTTCCTTTTCAAAAGACACGGGAATACAGGCAGCAGTCCAGACCCATTGTGCGGTTAGTGCTAGAGATGCTGATGCAGCAAAGGAAGAATGCACCGCTCCGGCACATTGAAGTTGTCCCAAGCAGCTACGCATAGGCAATTGACAATACGCTCTCTAAACGCATTTAGAAGTGCAGTAACAATCTTTGATTGCTCTCATCATCCTGCTGCTAAGGTATTAGTTGTTCATTGCCGCGATGGCGAACGCAGCTGCCGGCTGCGGACCAGCTTGATATTCACCCATTCGTGCAGTGACATCAGCGGAAAATCCAGGCGCTCAATCGTGTCGGCAAATCCAGTCCGCTGCACTCGCAGCAAATGTGGCTGGCGTGACAGGTGCGGAATCACATATCTTCCGTAGGAAGTTGGAGGCAGTTCCTTGTTGTCCAGAAAGACTGTCACGTCCGGCGGGCTGCAAACAATCACGGTTTCCACGCCCATAAAATACCAGCCTCCAAAACCGCCAATCACGATCACAAGCAGCAGGACCGGGAGGATTATGCGGAACGCGCCTGCTCCGGGTTGCGCGGGCGGATAATCGCTGGGCGTGGCGTAAACCGGTGCGGCAACTTGCGGTGCTGGTTCCAGCGGACCATGACTAATCGGAGACTCGGGGGCGGCGCGGTTGGCTTCGACGAGCGTCGGAGCAGCCGCGGCAACGGAAGGTTCGGACGGAGCTGTAACTATTATTGGCTCGGTACCAACTGGCGGTGCAAGAGGCTGTGCAGTCTTCCTGGGCGTGGTTTCTGCGGACGAAGTCGCGGGTGCAGCCATCTTGGGTTCGGAAATGATTGAAGAAGAATTGCTCGCTGCGGTCACGGGCTGTCCGCAATTCGTGCAAAAACCGGTTTCTATCTTCAGCCCGGATCCACAATTTGTGCAGAAAGCAGTGGGCAAAGTTGTCGCGGAGCCAGCTTCGGCGGATGGCGGAGCATTCGACGCCACAGCAGGAACACCTTCCACAACCGGTTCAGCTTGCGCTCTCAGCGGCTTACCGCACTCAGTGCAGAAAACAGAATCAAGATCAGCTTGTGCGCCGCAGGATGAACAAACCGGACGCGTCACCGTGACAGCGGCAGCAGGCGCTGCGCTTGCCGGCATTGGCTTGCCGCATGACGTGCAGAAACTTGCATTTTCTTCTACCTGATTTCCGCACGACTTACAAAGCGCCATTCACTTTTGCTCCAGGCATTCGCTATTCGCCACTTGCTTCTTAGTACCAGCACTCAAGACGTGGGGTGAGCTTACTTTCCTGCCGCAATTTTCTCTACCAGCTGTGAGTAGTCGGTCTTCTCAATCCCGTAAACCTGCTTGTTGAACTCATCCACCTTCTGGGAGTAATTCATGGAGCAGAATTTTGGCCCGCACATGGAACAGAACTTGGCTTCTTTGTAATAATCGTCGGCCAGTGTTTCGTCGTGCATGGAACGCGCGGTGTCCGGATCGAGCGATAAAGCAAACTGCTTGTCCCAGTCGAAGGTGTAGCGCGCGTAACTCAAAGCGTTGTCGCGGTCCTGCGCTCCGGGCCGATGCCGCGCTACATCCGCCGCATGCGCGGCAATCTTGTAAGCGATGATGCCGTCTTTCACGTCTTTTTCATTGGGCAGGCCAAGATGCTCTTTGGGAGTGACGTAGCAGAGCATGGAAGCGCCGTGCCAGCCAATCATCGCCGCGCCAATGGCAGAAGTAATGTGATCGTATCCCGGAGCAATGTCTGTGACCAGCGGCCCCAGCGTGTAGAACGGAGCGCCATGGCACCATTCCACTTCTTTATCCACTTGCTCTTTGATCTTGTCCAGCGGCACGTGGCCGGGTCCTTCAATCATCACCTGCACGTCATGCTCCCAGGCTTTGCTGGTGAGCTCGCCGAGCGTCCGCAGTTCAGAGAATTGCGCTTCGTCGCTGGCATCGGCAATGCAGCCCGGACGCAGGCCATCGCCCAGCGAATACGAGACGTCATACTTCTTCATAATCTTGGTGATGTCATCAAAACACTCATAAAGAAAATTCTGTTTGTGATGATGCGCCATCCACTGCGCCAGGATCGCGCCGCCCCGGCTCACGATTCCGGTGATGCGCTTGGAAATCAGCGGCAAATACTGCACCAGCACGCCGGCATGGATCGTCATGTAGTCCACGCCCTGTTGCGCTTGCTCTTCAATCACTTCCAGCATCAGGCTGGCGTTGAGGTCTTCAATGCGTTTCACCCGCGAGACCGCTTCATAAATCGGCACTGTGCCAATTGGCACAGGCGAATGCCGCAGAATGGCCTCGCGAATTTCATGGATTCCGCCGCCGGTGGAAAGATCCATCACGGTATCGGTCCCAAAATGGACAGCCGTATGCAGCTTCTTGAGCTCTTCATCCACATTAGAAGTAATGGCTGAATTGCCGATATTGGCGTTGATCTTACAGAGCGACTCCACCCCAATCGCCATAGGCTCCAACTCAGGATGATTAATGTTGGCAGGGATAATCATGCGCCCGGCAGCCACTTCGTCCCGAATCAGCTCCGGCTTTACCTTTTCCCGCTCCGCAACGTACAGCATCTCCTCTGTAATCAATCCTTTGCGTGCAAAATGCATCTGGGACACATTGTCATCGCCGGTGCGGTCTGCATGTTCACGGCGGCGGATAACCCACTCTGCGCGGGGGTTGATTTGGGGATTGGCGTCGGTTTGCGGGGTGCTTTGGGTTGTGCTCATGGTTTCACCTTATGGGTCGGAAACCCTTTATTATACGCGGGATAATCGGCAGGTGTGACTTCTGTCACGCATCTACATTAAGACTCTTGACCCGTGCCTCAAGCGGGGATACCCTTTGAGAAGTCATGTCACAGGAACGCAATAAATACCTCAAGTTTGGCGCGGCGATCACTCTGATCGTGCTCACTCTGGCTTATCTGGCTTATCTGGGAGCGCAGGAAAGCAAGAGCTATTACGTCACCATTAAAGAGCTGCACGCAATGGGCGACGATGTTTACAAAAAGAACCTGCGCGTCGCTGGGAACGTACTGCCCGGATCGATCAAGATGAGCGGACCGCACGCGGATTTCCAGTTGGTTGAAAACGGCGAAACCCTTCGCGTGGTCTATAAAGGTTCTGAGCCGCCGCCGGATACTTTCAAGGACAATGCGCAGGCGTTGGCCATGGGCATCTATAAGCACGATGGCGTTTTTTACGCCAATGAGTTGCAGGCAAAATGCGCGTCAAAATACGCTCCCAAGCAGCAAGAGCCCGCCGCGCCAGCTGCACAACAGCCGTCGAAGGGATACTGAGGTCCGCCGCTGACGAACCCCGAAGCCCCTCCTGTCAAGACTGAAAATGTCTCCAAGATTTATGGCCGTACCGCCGCGGTGAGAAAAGTTTCGCTTGCGCTGGAACCGGGACGATTTTACGTGCTGCGCGGAGAAAATGGCGCGGGCAAGTCCACGCTGTTGCGCATGATCGCCGGACTCAATGAGCCGACGGAAGGCAGCATTCTGATTTACGGCTTTCCCAATAAACAGGGGCTAAACTGCATGGGCTATATGGCCCACGCGCCGCTGCTTTATGACGAACTTTCCGGCATGGAGAACCTGCGTTTTTTTGCTGAGCTTTACGGCGTGAATTCTGACGAGCCTCTGGTCCAGGCCATGCAGCGCGTGGGGCTTGATCCCGGGCTGGAGCGACGCGTTGGCCAGTATTCCCAGGGAATGCGCCAGCGGCTTTCTCTGGCGCGGGCCATTTTTCATGAGCCGCGCCTGCTTTTGCTCGACGAGCCTTTTTCCAACGTCGATCCTGATTCCGCTTTGCAGATAGCCAAACTGCTGGCGGACATGCGCTCCAGCGGCACAACCATTTTGCTGGTCACGCACCAGATCGGACTGCTGGCCAATCTGGCGGACGAATATCTCATGCTCTCGCACGGCCAACTCACTGATCGCGGGCCCATGCCTGGAGTTCAAGCATGAACGCTGCCACGCAAGCGGCACAAAGCGAAAAGCCGCAGGCGAGCATGTCCATCGCCCGGCTTACGTGGATTAACGTCAGCAAGGACCTCCGCCTGGAATGGCGCTCGCGCGACGTTTTTAACTCCATGATGTTCTTTGCTTTGGTGGTGGTGGTGGTCTTCAGTTTTTCTTTTGAACGTGAAGATTCCCGCCCTGTGATGGGCGGTTTGATCTGGATTGCCTTTCTTTTTTCGACCACCATGGCGCTCAACCAGTCCTGGGCGCGCGAGCTGCGCAACGGCGTTCTGGACGCTTACCGCGTCTCACCGGCCCCGGCTGAAGCCTTGTTCCTGGGCAAATGCTTAGGTAACTTTATTTTGATCATGTTGCTGGAATGCCTGATGGTTCCATTATTCGTGGTCTTTTACAATTTAAGCACGGTAGGGCCTTTCTGGCAGTTGTTGCTGATCGCCGTTTTAGGCACGTGGGCGCTGGTGGTGAACGGAACGTTTTTTGCCGCCATGTCCATTCGCACGCGCAACCGTGAACTCATGCTGCCGCTGCTTTTGCTCCCGATTTCGCTTCCGGCGGTGATCAGCATGGTAACGGGCACTACTCAGGTACTCAGCGGAGAGGGTTCGCCCGCGGTACAGCTGAAATTTCTAGCAGGATTCTGCGTGATCTTTACCACGGCATGCTTCCTGCTGTTTGATACGGTGTTGAACGCAGAATGAAAACCAAATTGTTTTTCGCTTTCGCCGCTTTTTGCTGCGCTTTTCTGGCTTACGGAACTTACCAGGGGCTGGTCGTGGCGCCCACGGAAGAAACCATGGGCGACGTGCAGCGGATCTTTTATGTCCACGTGCCCGCGGCTACGGTCGCTTTCACGCTGTTCTTCGTCAACTTTCTTGCCTCCATCTTTTATCTGTGGAAGCGCAGCCCACGTGCGGACGCTCTGGCCGCGACTACGGCTGAAGTCGGTGTGGTCTTCTGCTCCGTGGTGCTCATTACCGGTCCCATCTGGGCGCGCTATGCCTGGGGTACGTGGTGGTCGCCCTGGGACATGCGCCTGAATACGACGCTGATGCTCTGGCTGCTGTATGTAAGCTATTTAATGATGCGCCGCTCTTCGACAGCCGGTTCGACATCGGTGCTGGCAGCAGCGCTGGCGGTCTTTTCTTTCCTCGATGTGCCAATTGTTTACATGGCGAACCGCTGGTTCCGCACCCACCATCCTCCGCCGATGCTCTTCACCCCCCGTATTGATCCCCGAATGGGGCACATTATGTCCATCAACATGCTGGCGTTCCTGTGCTTCAGCGCCCTGATCTGCTGGTTCCGCTATGAGATGGAACGCACCGCACAGAAAATCGATGCAGCCCACATTCATCGGGCCGCCGGCGGCGCAGCCGGAATGATGATGATACCGGCAATGTTCTTTATGGCTCCCGGCCACGTCGCGCCAATTACATATCTCTGGGCCGGGTATCTTGCGGCGTGGGGAATTTACGTGGGCTATCTGCTCTTTCTCATGAGCAAGCTGGCGCGGCTGAAAAAGGAAGCAGCGGAGCTGGGTGCGTAAGGGAAACAGATTGCCAAAATCGCCGAAATTGCCAAAATTGGCAATTTGCAAGAGGCTCAGGGCGGCTCAGGAAGACTATGAAACGCGTTTCAGCAAAAACCGGTAAACCATCCATCATTCCAGGATCGGGAAATGTCTTTACTGACCTGCGATTACCTAACGCTGAGGAAAAGCAGACGAAAGTCCGGCTGGCTGTAACCATTAACCAGATCATTGCAAGCGTAACTCTTTCCCAAGCCGCGGCTTCAGCGGTGCTGAAAATAAATCAGCCGAAAATATCGGCTCTGGCGAATTACCGCCTGGATGGATTTTCCGTGGAACGCCTGATGAATTTTCTCAACGCGCTTGGCCGGGACGTAGAAATCGTAATCCGCAAGGCCCCCGGAAGACGGGCTCCTAAAATCCGTGTGACCGCGGCGTGAGCTAAATTGGGGACCCCTTCCCAAACCGGCCGATATTAAATTTTGCCGAATCCATCAGCAAAATTACGCGCATTCTCGTTGTGTTGCTGGTTCTCTCAGTCCCCGCTACCTTCTACCTCCTTGTGTTCCTACGCTACTTCCCCTTACCCGGCACCACCAGATTGTTCTTCACCGAAAAAACTCCCGGCACGCCGTTCGCGCGAAGGCCGGCCATGTTTTTGTCCGACTCTCGATCGACAACGCCTTCCAGCGTCACGTTTCCGTGATTCACAATGATGTGGATGGGGCGGTTCGATCCCACGCCGTAGTGCTGCAGCGGACCGTAGCGATAGATCGCGATAAACAACTCACGGCGCAGGCGGTCATCATTCGGCGAGGTGGGCAGCACTTCAATCCTATTATCGACGTGCTCTACGCCTTCAATTTTCTTCACCACCTTCTCGGCATCACTCTTGAGGGTCGGCTGTACGACTTGACCATAGAGAACCACGTCATAACCATTCACTTGGAATGAGATGTTATCGAACGTGCCAAAGTAGGGGAGCATCAGGATCTGGTGGCGCACTTCTTTGGTGATGCGCTCCTGCGCTTTGGCTGAGAATTTCTTGTCGCCCTGCGGGCTTGCCTGCAAAAAGAACAAAGCACAGATTACTGCAACGCTGGCATAGATCACTTTACGCATTTTCGAACCCTCTCTCTTTATCGGTCTTATCAGACTCGCCGTCCGAAAGCAGCTTCTGATTTTGACCGCCTGCAATTAAGATAGTGGATTGCGCTGCTGCATGCGCAAATACTATGACCGCATCGAATCCCAAACCGGAAGAGGTGGCAGCCGCTGAGCCGGTGCGCCCTTCCAACTTTATTCGCGACACCATTATTGAAGACTTGAAGACCGGCAAGTACAACGGCCGTGTGTGGACCAGGTTTCCTCCCGAGCCGAACGGCTATCTGCACATTGGCCATGCCAAGGCCATTTGCCTGGACTTTGGCCTGGCCGATGAATTTGGCGGCGGCACCAACCTCCGCTTTGACGACACGAACCCGGAAAAGGAAGAGACCGAGTACGTTGAGTCGATTATGGCTGACGTGAAGTGGCTCGGCTTTGAGTGGGAAGGCCTTTACTACGCGTCGGATTATTTCCAGCAACTGCATGATTGGGCGGTGCAGCTGATCAAGGCCGGCAAGGCTTACGTCGATGACTTGAGCGCGGAAGAAATCCGCAAACATCGCGGCACGCTAACGGAGCCCGGCAAGGAAAGCCCTTATCGCAACCGGACGGTGGAGGAAAATGTTGATCTGTTTGCCCGGATGAAGGCCGGAGAATTTCTCGATGGCTCGCGCGTGCTGCGCGCCAAGATTGATATGGCTTCGCCCAACCTCAACATGCGCGATCCTGTGATGTACCGGATTTTACACGCGGAGCACCATCGCACCAGCGACAAGTGGTGTATCTATCCGCTTTACGATTTTGCCCACGGACAGTCGGACTCGCTGGAGAAAATCACGCACTCCATGTGTACGCTGGAGTTTGAAGATCATCGTCCTTTATACAACTGGTTTATCCAGGAGCTGGGTATTTTCCCTTCGCAGCAACTGGAGTTTGACCGGCTCAACCTGACCTATACTTTGCTGAGCAAGCGCAAGCTGCTGCAACTGGTGCAGGAAAAGCGCGTGAGCGGATGGGACGATCCTCGCATGCCCACACTGAGCGGCATCCGCCGCCGCGGCTATACGCCAGAGGCGCTGCGGAATTTTGTGGCGAACATCGGTGTGACCAAGACCAACGGCACGCTTGAGCTGGCCATGCTGGAGCATTTTGTGCGCGAAGACTTGAACCGTCGCGCACAGCGGGTGATGGCCGTGCTGCGGCCCTTGAAAGTCGTGATCGATAACTATCCTGAAGGCCAGACGGAAGAGATGGACGCGATCAACAATCCTGAAGATGAGAGCGCAGGCAAGCGCAAAGTGCCGTTCTCTCGCGAACTCTATATTGAGCAGGACGATTTCCGCGAAGTGCCGCCTAAAGGCTACTTCCGTTTGTCGCCAGGAAAAGAAGTGCGGCTGCGCTATGGGTATTTCATCACGGCACAGAGCGTCGTCAAGAATGATAAGGGCGAGCCGGTGGAAGTGCACGTGACGTATGATCCGGCAACGCACGGCGGCAACGCGCCCGACGGGCGCAAGGTGAAATCGACGATCCACTGGGTATCGGCGGCGCACGCCATTAATGCCGAAGTGCGGCTGTATGACAACCTTTTCAGCAAAGAAGATCCCAATGACGTGCCTGAAGGCCAGGATTTTACCGCCAATCTGAATCCGAATTCCCTGGAGACGATCCCCGACGCGAAGCTTGAACCGTCGTTGAAGCTAGCAGGGCCGGGAGCGCGCTACCAGTTTGAGCGGCTGGGATATTTTTGTGTTAATACAGACTCAAAACCCGGAGCGCTGGTGTTCAATCGTACCGTGGCGCTGAAAGATACCTGGGCAAAGAAGCAAGCAAAGTGAGCGGAAATCAGAGCGGAGCCAGAAATTTGAGATACCGGGTCGCAGCATTCATGTTCAGCTTGTTGGTGTCCGCCGGCGCGTTTGCAGCGCAGATTACCGGGACCGTTACCAACGCCACCACCAACAAACCTTCGTCCGGGGATGAAGTGACTCTGCTCTCGCTGACTTCCGGCATGCAAGAAGTAGCAAGCACCAAGACCGATCGCCAGGGACATTACACGCTCAATGTTCCGGACGAGGGAGCGCAGCATTTGGTCCGAGTGGCGCGGCAGAGCGTGCACTATTTCAACGCAGCGCCACCGGGTACTACGACCGTCGACGTCACTGTTTATGACGCGGGCACACAAGTGGAAGGCCTGGTCACCGATGCGCGGGTCTTTCATTTGCAAGCCAGCGGCGGCAACATGGACGTGCAAGAGCTCTACATTCTTAACAACCAGTCACAGCCGCCGCGCACAAAAATTGGCAACCAGACTTTTGCCGTTACGCTGCCGGACGGCGCCGAGATGGGCGAAGCCTCTCTTACCGGGCCAAGCGGCATGCCGCTGACCGTGGCCGCAGTACCTTCCGGAGCCAAGAATCGTTATGCCTATGATTTTCCTATTAAACCGGGACAGACACGTTTTCAAGTGACCTATAAGGTGCCGTACAGCGGCTCGCATGAGTTTTCTTTTAAGCCGGATGCGCCGTTAAGCGAGTTTGGCGTGCTGCTGCCAAAGAGCATGAAGTTCAATGGCGTTTCCGGCGGCTTTGCTCAGGATGTTGACGAAGCCGGACTCGCCGTCTTTTTCGCTAAGAACGTACCCGCGAATCAGGAAGTGAAATTCTCCGTCTCCGGCGAAGGGCTTATTCCCACTGAGCCGGAGGGCGGCAGTCCCAGCCAGCCGGTAAGTGAGAGCGGCGGGACGCAGACTCCAAATTCCTCCGGCGGCACGGGCGAGGCTCTGTGGTTTATTGTGGGCACGTTGGTGGTACTGATCGGCGGCGGCGCGTTTGTTATGTGGCGCAAGAGCGCGTCAGCAAAAACCGCACGCAATTCTAAAGCGGCCAAGGCATCGTCCAAAGCGCGAGCGCAGGCGCAATCTCAGGCCGCCAAACCACAACAGGGCGACATGCTGGATGTACTGAAAGATGAGCTTTTCCAGCTTGAGACTGATCACGTGAGCGGAAAAATCTCACAGGAAGAATATGAGAAAAGCAAGGCCGGGTTGGATACGCTCTTTCGCCGGCAGATGAAAAACAGCAAATCGGCAAAGTGAAGGCAGACGAGAGTTGCTGTGGCGGCGAGATTTCATAATCGCTCAAACTCGTTTGCTAAAAGATTCGCCAGAGGCGATTTTGCTCAGGAATGTAGGGTGGCACAAATAACCGCAGAAGAAGGCCGGCTCAGGGAATCGCCAGACCACACTGCCCCATGGAGAATCTGGGGGCCATACGTTAGCGAACGCGCCTGGGGAACGGTCCGCGAGGACTATAGCGCCACAGGCGACGCGTGGGACTATTTCCCGCATGACCATGCTCGTTCGCGCGCCTACCGCTGGAATGAAGATGGACTTGCAGGCATTTGTGACCGCCACCAGCGTTTGTGTTTTGCGCTGGCGCTTTGGAACGGCCGCGACAAAATCCTGAAAGAGCGCCTGTTTGGTCTTAACGGCGAAGAAGGCAACCATGGCGAGGATGTGAAGGAGTATTACTTTTATCTCGATTCCACTCCAACGCACGCCTACATGAAATATCTATACAAGTATCCGCAGCCGGAGTATCCGTATGGAAAGTTAGTTACAGAAAACGGTCGGCGCACAAAGAGCGATCCGGAATTCGAGCTGATCGATACCGGCGTATTTAGTCAAGACCGCTACTTTGACGTGTTTGTGGAGTATGCAAAGGCCGATTGGGACGATATTTCCATCCGAGTCACGGTGGCCAATCGGGGGCCGCAACTAGCAGAAATTCACCTCCTGCCGACTCTCTGGTTTCGCAATACCTGGTCCTGGGCAGGGAAGCCCAAACCCAGCCTGGCCCTGGATAAAAATACAGGCACCATACTGGCCCGGGAAGACGAGATCGGCGATTACCGCCTTTATTTTGACGATGGCGGCACGCCGTTGTTTACGGAAAACGAAACGAACGCCGAACGGCTCTTCGGCGCAAAAAATCCTTCGCCTTATGTGAAGGATGCGTTTCATCGCTACATGATCAACGGTGAAACCACCGCGGTGAATCCTGAGCAGAAAGGCACCAAAGCTGCCGTACAGTACAAATTCACCGTGCCGCCAAATGGAGAAGTTTCCATCAATCTGCGGCTCAGGAAGGACCGTCCGGATCCGATCGCGTCCAGCGCATTAGGCAAAGAATTTGAAAGCACGTTTGTAGCGCGCAAGGCTGAAGCTGACGCGTTTTATGCCACCGTCATCCCTTCCGCCACGGACGATGACAGGCGCAACGTAATGCGCCAGGCATTTGCCGGACTGCTATGGACCAAGCAGTATTACCGCTATGTAGTCCGCGATTGGCTGATGGGAGATCCCGCGGAGCCGCCGCCGCCGAAGGAGCGCAAGAATGGCCGCAACCACGCCTGGGGACACATTTATAACGCGGATATTATTTCCATGCCGGATAAA
>JBARNL010000129.1:0-6107 GCA_049802955.1 Candidatus Angelobacter sp. | reverse complement strand
GTTTTGCCCTGCGTAAGCTTCGCTCGCTCCGCATCGTCTTTGCTGCAGACAAATTGCAAGAGGTCTGGCTCCATGTTAGCCCACCATTTCTTCCCGAATGCTTTGAGATCATCCGTAAATGCGAGATCCGTGGCGGCGTGTTTGAATTGGCCAGAGTACTGTTTTGCACGTTCGTATCCTCCGCGATGAACGACGTCCTGCAGGCGGAGACCTAGCTCTTCAAACAATTGCTCGTCACTTAGGCTCGCGAGCCGCGTTGCCTCTTTAAGCGCTGCTTCGTAGTCGACATTTTCTACCATAGTTCTCATCTTCCTAATTCTGGTTGTTCAACGTTTGCCGCCGAAGTCACGGTTCTGCATCTAGCCCAGCCCTGGAGCCGCCGATGGATGGTGACGGGAAAGCGTCCGGCTAAGCTGCGTTGTCGCGTCACCAAACAATGTGTAAGCGAAGGCCAATGGGTTCTTCTTGTCAAGAAATTCCCGCCGTAAATCAAAAAGAATTTGACCAACCTGAGCACCACCGCCCGCCTTGGGATTCATCTCGAAGAATAGGGCGGTAAAGAACCGCCTCGCGAACAGATCCGCAAAAGATGGAAGCATAGGCATCTCGGTACCGATTACCCCCCGGGCCCCCTTTCTCAGAAATACGTCTATGAGGCTATCCGTCATGGCTGGATAGACTTGTGCTGACTCGCAAATATTCAGAAAAACCAGCGGCACAGGCGGTTCTGGTTTCAGCGATCTCAACTCTTGCAAGAACAGTGTTGCTTCGGTCGTCTTGATAAAGGTCTTGCGAGACAGATCTCCGTCACGACCCACCTCTTCCAAATCCTTTTTGAGCGCCTCCACGTACCGTGCCCAAGGACCTTGGGCGAGATCCCCACTTAGGCTGTCTAACCATGTCTTAAGGGCTTCTACCATGTCGTAGACCTGCACCGAGGCCTGTGAGATCAACGGCGCGGTATGCCCATGGCCAAAGAAGTAATGAATTTGGCTGTTGCAATGAGCAAGAAATTGTTGCCATTCCTCATACGAAGGTACTGTGTGAGATTCCAGAAACTGTGGATTGTCGGCGGCGCAATCCAAAAAAAACTGCCGCTGACGTTCTGTCGTGCCCTCGATTTCGTAGAATCCGAGCGTCATCCGTAGCTTCCCATCCACAGGCAGTTGAGGAATTGGGTACGCAGTAGCCTCAACAAATTGCGGGAGTTGTTCAATGATATAGCGGTATCCCCAGAATTTGGATTTGTCGCACTGGAAACGACGAGTTGAATTCAGTTGAGCACCATAAATCCAATACCACGGATAAATGAAATCGCCGGCCTTCTCGTCCACCCAGATTTGAATCGTCGCGCCGGCCGGCAGCGCTTCGATGACGCGGTCGAGATTACGCCCCGACTCCGTGTTTGAGAACAACTCACTCCAGAAAGCACTGCCTGCCAAGGCAATATCCTTCATGAACTTTGTAAACGTCTGATTGGCCTCTGTCCCGTCCGTCTTCGAACGATCCTGCTTGAAAGTGGCTTCGCTATGATCACCAGTGTAGTTGCCCTGGGTGTCAAATCCCTCTTCGATGTAGACCCGCTCTCGTCGAAGATTGTCCATCAGTTTGCGCGCCTCCAGAAGATGCCGGGTCAGCGTCTCCTGCGAAAGTCGAACGCGAGCGCTGTATACGGCACCGAGTTGGTCGTGGGCTGGGGCTGGGGCAGTCGATAGAGCCGTCGGACTGATCCAAGCCGTAATAGTGAACTCATTTGGAGAACTGCTTCGCTGAATCGCCAAATTTGCATCTCGCTGTGCCGATCTGCTCAAATTGTCGAAAGAACGAAACCGCCTGCAGATGGCCTCATAGGTGTCCTCGGTTTCGTGCCAGACGATCGGACGTCCTTCGGCGGACCACGTACCAGGTGAATCAGCAATCATGATCTCAAATCGTGCACAATAAAGAAGGTTGTTTTTGTGGTATAAGAACACATCCAGGTCGGCAGGCTTTCTCTCATCCGTGTTCTCGATGGCGTGAAGAACAAAGGAAGCGTTGTTTACCGAAGGGCCCGTGTCAGGCCATGATAGAGTGGCCCACGCATCGCCTTTCAATGATAAGGCCTTGCTTTCGGTGAATAGCACTACGTCCAATATCAATTCCTTACCGGTCGGTTCGGGACGCACCACGCCGGTTTGCTTTCGACCGCCGAATCGCAGATCGGGCTCAAGTTTCATACTGACGAGCACTTCATAAGCGTTTCGTGTCTTCAGCCCTTCATGTATGCCTAAGAGCCGATGCGTTTGGCGATCCGTGATGTCGGTAAATTCCACATTGAGGTAACTGGCCGTCTCGACCGGAGCCTCGGTTCCAGGACGGTCTCCTGTCGGTGGTCCCTCCGCGGGGTACTGAGAGAGGTCTGCCTTCACTCGAAAAGATGGGGAGGTGTCTGTTGTGAATCGATCCTTCACGTTCCAAGGCGAATTCATCGAGCGTTCCTCGTAAAAATACTTGGATGTGCCAAGTCTTTGCTCCTGGGACAGTCCAAAGGACGCCACGCGGGGTGCGGCTCTTGCAGGAACCTCGGCCACCAGGGCCTCGGTCGTCAACATGAGCGCGGCGATCGAACCAGCATTTTCAAGAGCAACGCGGGTAACCTTGGTTGGATCAATGACGCCAGCAGCAATCAGGTTCTCAAACGCGCCGGTCTCGGCGTTGTAGCCAAAGCCATCTTCATCAATTTCCAAGATTTTGCCTGCAATGATGGCACCCTCTTCCCCCGCGTTGGCAGCAATCTGGCGTAGTGGCTCTCCAAGAGCGCGACGCACAATCCAAACTCCTGTGGCCTCGTCGCCCTTCAGCTTGAGGCTGTCGAGGGCTATTGCGCAACGCGCGAGCGCGACGCCCCCGCCTGGAACGATCCCTTCTTCAACCGCGGCACGGGTCGCGTGCATTGCGTCTTCAACGCGGGTCTTTTTCTCCTTCATCTCGCCTTCGGTTGCGGCACCGACTTTGATGACGGCGACTCCTCCCACCAGCTTCGCCAGCCGCTCTTGGAGTTTCTCACGGTCATAGACACTCGTGGCTCTGTAGATTTCGCCGCGGATTTCCTTTGCTCGGTCATCAATCGCTGCACTCTTGCCGTTGCCGTCAACAATGGTGGTATTGTCTTTGTCGATGGTCACCCTGCTGGCACGACCCAGGTCCTGAAGTTGGACTTTTTCGAGCTTGGTACCAAGGTCTTTCATTATGGCCTTGGCACCGGACAAGACCGCGATATCCTGCAGGATTGCCTTGCGACGCTCGCCAAAGCCAGGGGCCTTTACGGCAGCAACCTTGAGCGTGCCACGGAGCTTATTGGTCACCAATGTAGCGAGAGCTTCGCCCCCCACATCCTCCGCAATAATGAGCAGCGGTGTGGCGGTCTTGGCAATCTGCTCTAGTATGGGAAGCAAGTCCCTCATGGAGCTGATCGTGTTTTCATAGACCAGGATGTAGGGATTCTCTAGGACGGCTTCCATCCGATCAGGCTCGGTTACGAAGTAAGGTGAGAGATAGCCGCGGTCAAACTGCATGCCCTCGACGACGTCAAGCCGGGTTTCGATGGTCTTAGATTCTTCCACCGTAATCACGCCGTCTTTACCGACCTTTTCCATAGCTTCAGCGATGATGCGTCCGATGGTTTCGTCGTTGTTTGCGGAGATCGTTCCTACCTGGGTAATCATGTCTCCGCTCACCGGCTGAGAAAGCAGTTGAAGAAAGCCTTTGGTCCGCTCGGCATCCTTTTGATAGTTTCCGCAGATGGCAGCAATTGCCTTGTCGATGCCCCTCTTCAGTGCCATTGGGTTCGCACCCGAAGCAATTGTCTTAACCCCTTCACGGAAGATGGCCTGAGCGAGAATAGTGGCGGTAGTGGTGCCGTCCCCAGCCACGTCGCCAGTCTTAGTTGCAACTTCTCGCACCATCTGCGCGCCAATGTTCTCCAGCTGATCGCTCAGCTCTACTTGCTGTGCTACCGTCCCTCCATCCTTGGTGATCGTCGGGAAGCCGGATCTGTTCTCAACTACAACGTTACGGCCCTTCGGGCCGAGGGTAACCTTTACCACATTGGCAAGTGTATTGACACCACGAAGAATCGCCGCGCGTGATTCCTCTCCAAATGTGACACTCTTAGCCATGGCCTACCTCATCTAAACTGCACCTAAGTCTAGACGTTCTTATTCTCGAAAAGCTACTCGACCTTGCGACAAGACCGTGCTCGTACTATTCTGTTGCGGAATTCGATCTAGTTCAAACTGAATAGCACGCCCTGCTCGTCTACGAAAGGTCGCGCTTTCCGGCGTCGCCGAATCAGGGCAATCTCTTGGTCCAAGAGACTCGGAGAACACGTCTGGATCTGATCCGTGGCGGGCAAGGGCTCGACAGACACGCGTACGACCTCGCATCCGCTGCTCGGCACCGCGCTCTGTTGGGTCTCGCCAGCCTGCTCCTCCGGTGACAAGATCCAATCTTCCAAAGTGACAATTCTTACCTCATGACTCGCAAATGGCAGGATCGCAGGCACTTCTCCTGTGGTGTCGCTCTCCAGCGCCGGATACCGACCGAGCAGTTCAACAAGAAGCGGAATTCCCTTGGCCTCATCGCTCGGCACAAAGAAGCGCTGCTTCCAGTTGATCTGCTCGTTGATCAAACCCAAGTCCCTGAGTTCTTGGAACCGATGCGGCTGGCTGCAAACCAATTCCAGGGCCGGTTCGCCGTGAACGATGCTCTGCTTGAGCTTGAGATCTCCGGCCAACTCGAACTCGTCCCCTTCGAGTAATACGCCACGGAAAATTGTTTCCGGATCGGCCGCCGAACGCCGCAATCCCAGTGACCGCAGTACGGCACCCACTCGTGTGCCGGGTATCTCAACACCGACGATGCGCTGTCCTTCGTCGGTGCCGACTCGAACCACGCGCAGCTTGGCCTCTCCCTTGGCCTTCAATTTCTCCCACAGAGGAATGATCGCGCCCGCGATGATATGAACCTCTGCGGTTTTGACCTCCGGGACCGTGGCATATTGTTTCGTCCACCAGCGCTGCGCCCGTTCCGGAGTGACCGGACGATATTTGTCCCGCAGTTCCTGCTGACGAACGTACCGCGTGCGCGCTCCCTCCGGCTTCCACAGAGAAAATGTCGCATAGCTTGTTCCGTCCTGCGGGTCGGTGTGCCGGCCGGACGGAAGGGCAAGAACAAACGCACCATTCTTCTGATGCTCCATGAATGCGCCTCGATTCCCAGCCCGTATCCGGTCTGCTTGCTCGAAAGAAACCTTGTCGCTGGGCCGGTCTACCTCCAACGTGTACAACACGGTCTCCGCGCCTGTGACCTGATCGAGATGAACCAATTGCGCTTCCGAGATACGGATCGCCAGCGCCTTGATGTCGGTGACGCCTTCGTCGAAGGTGCCATTGGCTTTGGCGTGGCGGACAGTCTGATCGAAGAGATCGGCGAAGTAGTCAAAGAGCGCATTCTGCTCTTCGACCTGGAGCGCCAGAATCCGGTTGAGAAAGCGGGGAACGTTGTGCTCATCTTCCTTGCGGACGACTTCGGCCCCGTCCCGCATGACCAGCAGCCCAATGTCGCGCAGTGCCTGCTTCGGATTCGCAAGCTTGGGAACGCTCTCTCCATTCAGGATGCGCTTGAACATCAGGCCAAGCGCCGCTCTGCCTTCCTGGGTTTCGAAGTTGTAGCGCGCCCAATCCGCGTTGTCTGCGGCTCCACGGTCGCCTTTGGTCAGCGCTCCAAGACTGGCCAGCCGGCGTGCAATAGTCGAACTGAATCGCTTTTCTCCCCCCAGTTCCGTGGAAAGGAGCACGTACTCGGGCGGCATGGCCTGGTCGCTGCGATGCGTTCGCCCGAAGCATTGCATCTGCTTGTCCGCGCTCCACCCCAGTTCATGCGTGATGTGGACGCGGCGTTGATGGTTCGGTTCCCGGTTGGACGCGTGCAACGAAATTCCCACCGAGCCGGCGTCGCTGATGATGGCCACCCGGCATCGGCCTTTCTGGAATTGTTCCATGGAATGCACGTTGACCCGGTGCATGGGAATTCCCTCGGGGGCGCGCTTCTTGTACTCGACCCTGCCG